>NZ_JABWRV010000016.1:0-139361 GCF_014269105.1 Pseudomonas sp. SWRI77
GAAGCCATTTCGGTGGCACAAGAAGGCCGAGGACATCCTTGCCTCAGTCGCTCGCGCGGCGCGAGCGCTGGGCAAATGATTTTCAGTGGTATTTCTGAAACACCACACTAGGCTCTGTCTGAAAAAAGCCGTCGCATACACCGCATGACACAAGCCAGCGAGACCATCGCGGCGTAACTTTTTGCGAGCTTGTCGAAGCGCGTGACGATCCGGCGGTTCTCTTTCAGCCAGCCAAACATGCGTTCGATGATGTTGCGCTGTCGGTATTTGGGCCGGTCGAACAGTCTGGGTAAGCCAGGCTTGGGCTTGCGCTTCATCGAGCGCAGCGGGATGACGGGTTGCATTCGATATTGATCGCAGTAGCGGCGTAGCGCTTCGGCGTCGTAGCCCTTGTCGGCAAGTAGCCATTTACAGCGCTTGCGCGGGCGGCCACGTTGGCTCGATGGAATGCTGACCTCGTCCAGCAGTGGTTGTGCGTAGCTGATGTCACTGGCTTGACCGCCAGAGAGGAGAAAGCGCAACGGTATCCCGTTGGCGTCGCAGAGCATGTGGATTTTGGTTGTCAGGCCGCCACGACTTCGGCCTAGAGCGTGATCGGCAGGCTCGTCAGGCCCCCTTTTTTCCGCGCTCCAGATGAAGCACGGGTTGCTCTAACAGCGGTCGAATCGATCATCCAGGTGTGGGGATCGATCAAGCCTTTGTCATTGATTCTGAGGTGCAATCGTCTGAGCATCTGATCGAACGTTCCGCGGTTTCGCCAGACTCGGAAGCGGTGATAGACAGTCGCCCAAGACCCGAAACGCTCGGGCATATCTCGCCAGGCTGCTCCTGAGCAGAGCACCCAGAGAACACCATCGAGCATCAAGCGATCACTGCTGCGGGGCCTGCCCCTGACGTGGACTGCCGTAAAGAGGTCGGCGACCACCGCCCACGCTTCATCCGAGAGCTCATAACGCTTTGCCATCACAGAATTCCTTTCCGTAGATGGTCGGCGACTGTACCGAACCTGGGCTGTTCCGGGGCCACATTTCAGTTTCTTGGGATTTCAGACAGAGCCTAGGAGGGAGCAATACCCCACCCGAACCAAGGAACGGCTGATAGCTTATTTTTCGATACTTACCTCTTCCCATTACACACCTCAGGTCTATTGGCACACATGGCCCGCTTATTAAGCGATCCACGACCATGATGGCTATATAACGAGCACAATAACACGTAGAACTGCTCCCCCACTAAAGCTGGAAAAAATCCCTACAAACTAAAGCGAAATCCCCTTCACCTATTAGCCCAGATCAATCTTGAAAAACCAGCCATAATTCAAGCTCAGAAAGACATCCACGAGGACCCAAAAAGACCAGCCCATACTGAAACACTTAATTTCCCCACCAAAATAACAACTTTCGCGCACGCAAATATACGCCATGAAAAAGCTAGCCATCATGATTCTAATTGTTCTTAACGGATGCACCCACGAGATGCCTATATTATTCCCTGACAAACAAGACATCCATTTCAAATGCGACATGGACCCGTACAAGCAGGGTTGCGAGCGCCAGATGGATTACCAAGAGCACTTTCGATGGATGAATAACATAAAAAAGAAAAACAGTCAGGATGATGACTTGGAGCACGTACCATAAAAGAGTAGCGCGCAGCCAACGATAAACCAGGATTTAAAGCAGCGTGAATATAACACCCCACTCCTGCGGGGTGTTACTTCTTATAACCCATTATAGACGAAGCTCAGCAGGTGGCCACGCACTGCCTATGTCGCCGACCAACAAGCATTCAGCCAGATTAACTTTGGCCTTCACCCTCCTGCCCCCAAACGGCATATGAAGCGTATAAATGACCCCCAACATTTACGATTACAGAAATTTCCTACAGCTCAACAGAAAAGCGGCTAAAACACTCGCAGATCCCCAATGGAAAAAGTTGCGCTAGGATAAAAACCGAAAAAACAGCCAGGCATGCATGTACCAAAGCGGGGTTGATGGGCTGCTTTATCAGTCAGCGGTTTATACCGTCACCGGCTCCATGCAGGGGTGCAATCTCGTCTTGAACACAGGTCGCTCAACCCAGGTGGAAGCACTGAGCTATCAACCTCTCATGCAGGCGCTGCTGTCTAACGGTGAAACGGCCGTTGAATTCCTGGACAGCCTAGGTGTAGTGCTGGAGTAAACGTACAAGAAGCCTTGTAGACAGCCCCGGCTTTCACTGCCCCGCCGTCAAGGCATTCACATAGTCACGCGTGATGATCCTCAGGGCCACACTGTCATCCAACAATTCGAACCGTGGCACTTCATTGCTTGGCTCCCCTGGGTCTGAGTAATCCATTTTGCCGACCAGGTGCTGAACCAGAAAATTCATGGCTTCAAGGTCGGCAGGGTCTACCTCTAGCGCTTTGATCAGCCTTGCAACAACTGCCCGTGGCTTGTTATTGGCAAACTGAAACGTTGGGTAGAATTTTCTGCGGTTATCGGAATTTGTGTACGCAAGCAGGTTTCCAGCTTTTGTCTTCTGGCTCAGTGCCTGCTTTGTAATGCCCAGTATTTCGCAGGCCGCCTTGGCGTCCAGTAACTCGCAACGACCGTCGACCCGCTCGAACGCACGCGCGTTCATCCTGGACACGGCTTCCTGGTTGCGCGTTGCGATACTGCGTTTAGTCTCAACCTCTACCTTGGCAAGCGCCGCGAATGCTTTTTCGTCCGTAAGGGCCACAGCTTTCAGCACCACCGCTTCCGAAGCACGAGCAAGGTGCTCCTCAAAGCGCTCACGCAATGCGGCCTTCGCAGCTTCGATACGACCGATTTCCGGATGGAGTACTTCATGTGTGGTTGTCCCCTGTACCAACAGACTAGACCGGCCCTTGAAGAGCTATCAACTTGTCAACTTGTCAACTTGTCTATCCGTCAAGTCGCTAACTGATCGCCGTGCGTGTGCTTTAATCACAGCCATAAAAAAACCCGCCGAAGCGGGTTTTTTCATGCAGCTTCAGCGCTTAGATCGCGCCGCGCTGACGCAGCACATCCAGCACCTGCTTCACGCCTTCATCGACGCTGGTAGCCTGGGTATCAATCACCAGGTCAGCATCCAGCGGTACATCGAACGGGAAGCTCTCGCCCGGGATGTTGTCGCCACCGGCCGCATACAGGCCCTGCGGGTCGCGCTCGCGGCAGGCGATAGGCGAGGCCTGGACGTAAACGGTCACCAGGCGCTCCTTGCCGATCAGCGCCTTGGCCTGTTCGCGGCCTTCGGCATCCGGGGCAACGAACGCAGCCAGGGTCAGCATGCCGGCTTCGTTGAACTGGCGCGCCACATGGGCGGCGCGGCGCCAGTTTTCAGTACGGCCGGCGCGGTCCTGTGGCAGGCCCTTGTTCAGGTCGTGGCGCAGGTTCTGGCCATCGAGCACGTAAACAGCACGGCCCATGTCGAACAGCTTGCGCTCCACGGCATAAGCCAAGGTGCTCTTGCCAGCACCGGACAAGCCGCTGAACAGCACGGTGGCCGGCTGCTGGCCGAAGCGCAGGGCGCGCTCTTCGGTGGAAACGTGGGCCTGCTTGCCGTGCTGGCCGGTGCTGCCGTGTGGCAGTACTGGCGGCGCGATGATCATGCCGGCGCCGACGGTGCCATTGGTCAGGCGGTCGATGACGATGAACGCACCGGTGGTGCGGTTGCTGTCATAGCCGTCCAGCGCGATGGCGCTGTCCAGGGACACCTTGACCCGACCGATCTCGTTCAGTTGCAGCGCACTGGCAGCGTCTTTTTCGAGGGTATTTACATCGACCTTGTGGGTGATGCTGGCGATCGAGCCCGGCACATAGCTGGTGGCGCGCTTGATGTCGTATTTCTTGCCCGGGAGCATCGGCTCTTCAGCCATCCACACCAGCATCGCGTCAAACTGGTCGGTTACCGGCGGCACGTTGTCGGCATGCACCAGCAGGTCGCCACGGGAGATATCGATCTCGTCTTCCATGGTCAGGGTCACGGCCTGGCCTGGGCCGGCGTTTTCAAGCTCACCTTCGTAGGTGACGATGGACTTGACCCGGCTGCTCTTGCCCGACGGCAGCACGACGATTTCGTCACCCTTGTGCACCACGCCGCTGGCAAGGGTGCCGGCGAAGCCGCGGAAGTTCAGGTTAGGGCGGTTGACGTACTGCACCGGGAAGCGCAAGTCGGTGAAGTTGCGGTCGGCCGCGACTTCCACGGTCTCGAGGATTTCCATCAGCGCAGGGCCGGTGTACCACGGCGAACGCTCGCTGCGGTTGACCACGTTGTCGCCCTTGAGCGCCGACATCGGCACGAAGTGCAGGCTGCTCGGCGTCAGGTTGATGGCATCGGCAAACTTCAGGTAGTCGGCCTTGATTTCTTCGAAGACGCCCTCGTCGAAACCTTTGAGGTCCATCTTGTTGACCGCGACGACGATGTGCTTGATGCCCAGCAACGAGGCGATGTAGCTGTGGCGACGGGTCTGGGTCTGCACGCCATAGCGGGCATCGACCAGGATGATCGCCAGGTCACAGGTGGACGCACCGGTGGCCATGTTACGGGTGTACTGCTCGTGGCCCGGGGTGTCGGCAATGATGAACTTGCGCTTGGCGGTGGAGAAGTAGCGGTAGGCGACATCGATGGTGATGCCCTGCTCGCGCTCGGCCTGCAGGCCGTCGACCAGCAGCGCCAGGTCGACTTCTTCGCCGGTGGTGCCGGACTTCTTCGAATCACGGGTGATGGCTTCGAGGTGGTCCTCGTAGATCATCTTCGAGTCGTGCAGCAGGCGCCCGATCAGGGTGCTCTTGCCGTCGTCGACGTTGCCGCAGGTCAGGAAACGCAGCAGTTCCTTGCGCTCGTGCTGGGCCAGGTAGGCGAGGATGTCCTCGCTGATCAGATCAGATTGGTGACTCATTGCATTCAAGCTCCAAGCTGTAAGCTTCAAGCAGCAAGCTTGTCGGCGTACAGCTAGTTAGAAATTTTGTTGATCAACCCTGCAAGCATTCTGGAGAGCTCACGGGTTTCAGTAATCCAGTCGTTGGCCAATTCAGAAGGCAAGTAACCCATTTCACCGGCAATTATCAGTTGCGCCCGCACTCTGCGCAGGAAGCTTTCGCCACGCTTAGGAACCACGTCTTCTCCCGCGACCCTCTGCGCTCCATCCCTTCGGTAATGTTGGAAGGAACTGAAACCGCTGCACGGGTGATCTGAGATCTGAATCCAAAATCCCGGCAGTCGGCAAATGCCTGATACATCACAACGGCTAAGTTTTTACTTCTCTGCCAAACCAGCAACTTCTCAAAATCCACTGCAGACACTCCCTGTGCGCCCGCAGTGCAGGCGGCAGTCCACAAAAATCAGAAGCTACTCGTTCTGCTTCTGTCTTGCAGCTTGCCGCTTGTAACTTGAAGCTTAGAAATAGCCTTGGCGTTTCTTGTCTTCCATGGAGCCGGCGCCATCGTGGTCGATGACACGGCCCTGGCGTTCGGACGTACGGGTCAGGAGCATTTCCTGAATGATGTCCGTCAGGGTCTCGGCTTCCGACTCGACAGCGCCCGTCAACGGGTAGCAACCGAGGGTACGGAAACGCACCTTCTTCTTGACGATGCGGGCTTTCTCTTCCTCGGAGAGGTGCTCGAGAATGCGCGCGTCGTCGATCATGATCAGGGTGCCATTCTTCTCGATCACTTCACGCTCGGCGGCGAAGTACAGCGGCACGATCGGGATGCCTTCGAGGTAGATGTACTGCCAGATGTCCAGCTCGGTCCAGTTCGACAGCGGGAAGACGCGGATCGACTCGCCCTTGTTGACCTTGCCGTTGTACACGTTCCACAGCTCGGGGCGCTGGTTTTTCGGGTCCCAGCGGTGCTTGCTGTCACGGAACGAGTAGACGCGCTCCTTGGCCCGGGACTTTTCTTCGTCACGGCGGGCACCACCGAAGGCGGCGTCGAAACCATGCTTGTCCAGCGCCTGCTTGAGGCCCTGGGTTTTCATGATGTCGGTGTGCTTGGAGCTGCCATGGGTGAAGGGGTTGATGCCCTGCGCCACACCCTCGGGGTTGACGTGGGTGATCAGTTCCAGGCCCATTTCCTCGACCATCTTGTCGCGGAAGCTGTACATCTCCTGGAATTTCCACTGGGTGTCGACGTGCATCACCGGGAACGGCAGCTTGCCCGGGAAGAAGGCCTTGCGCGCCAGGTGCAGCATCACGGCGGAATCCTTGCCGATCGAGTACAGCATCACCGGGTTGTCGAACTCGGCGGCCACCTCGCGGATGATGTGGATGCTCTCCGCCTCCAGCTGTTTCAAGTGCGTCAGTTTGTCGACCATGGCTACTCACGAAAAACGATCTTATGGACGGCCTGCGGGCCGTGTTCGAGCGAGCCACTTTATCACAGCGGCTGCTTCTATTTAGGAGGCGGGCTAGATCGAAACAATCTAACGATATGACTGGGGGTTTGGGGGAAATGGGGCCGCTTTGCGGCCCTTCGCGGGCAAGACCGCTTAGATAGGGTTGGGGCAATCGATGAACAGGTGTTCTACGGCAAACCGCCGTGCCAGGTAATCGCCGAGTGCCTGTACGCCATAGCGCTCGGTGGCATGGTGCCCGGCGGCAATGAAGCTGATGCCGTTTTCGCGGGCACTGTGGTAGGTCTGCTCCGACGCTTCGCCACTGATGAACAGGTCGACACCGGCGGCAATCGCGGTATCGATATAGCCCTGCCCGCCCCCCGTGCACCAACCGACCCGGCGAATCATCTGCTCGCCTTCGACCAGCAACGGCTCGCGCCCCATCACCTCTTGCACCCGTCGGGCAAAATCGCGCGCCGTGATCGGTTCGGCCAGCGAACCGACCAACCCGACCACTTTTGGGTTTTCAGGGTCCAGTGGCCCCTCCACGGTAATGTCCAGCTGGCGCGCCAACTGCACGTTGTTGCCCACCTCCGGGTGCACGTCCAGCGGCAGGTGAAACGCCAGCAGGCTGATGTCGTGCTTGAGCAGGGTCTTCAGGCGCCGCTGCTTGATACCCGTGATGCAAGGGTTCTCGCCCTTCCAGAAGTAACCATGGTGAACCAGCACCAAGTCAGCCTCGGCCTCGACGGCGGCATCCAGCAACGCCTGGCTGGCTGTGACGCCGCTGACGATGCGGCTGACCTGCGGGCGGCCCTCGACCTGCAGCCCGTTGGGGCAATAATCCTGGATCTTCGCGCTGCCCAGGTAGCGCTCGGCTTCCTCGACCAGGGTGTTCAGAGCGACGGCCATGAAAATCTCCTCGAAATCTGCGTTTTTGCCGGGTTCAACACCCGTATACTGGCCGCCATTATGAGCCGTCGCCGGCCTTGGGGAAACCGGCGGCAGCCGCATGAGGGCAGGCCAGACAAGCCATCGCCGATCAGCGGTTTCAGGTGTATGATCGCGCGCGCTCGCGCCCCGTGGCGCGGCTACTTGGCTCCCGCCCTACTCCCAGGATTCGTTCATGTTCAAGGCTCTGCGTTACTTTGGCTGGCCCCTGCTCACCGGTGTGCTGATCGCCATGCTGATCATCCAGCGCTTCCCGCAATGGGTCGGCCTGCCAAGCCAGGACGTCAACCTGCAGCAGGCACCGCAGACCTCGCGGATCATGCAGGGCCCGGTGTCGTACGCCGACGCCGTGACCCTGGCCGCGCCGGCGGTGGTCAACTTGTACACCACCAAGGTGGTGAACAAGAGCGCCCACCCGCTGTTCGAAGACCCGCAGTTCCGCCGTTTCTTCGGCGACAACCTGCCCAAGCAGAAGCGCTGGGAATCGAGCCTGGGTTCGGCGGTGATCATGAGCCCCGAGGGCTACCTGCTAACCAACAACCACGTCACCAGTGGCGCCGACCAGATCGTGGTGGCGCTCAAGGATGGCCGCGAGACCTTGGCCCGGGTGATCGGCAGCGACCCGGAAACCGACCTTGCGGTACTGAAGATCGACCTCAAAAGCCTGCCGGCCATCACTATCGGCCGCTCCGACAACATCCACATCGGCGACGTGTCGCTGGCCATCGGCAACCCCTTCGGCGTCGGCCAGACCGTGACCATGGGCATCATCAGCGCCACCGGCCGCAACCAGCTGGGCCTGAACAACTACGAAGACTTCATCCAGACCGACGCGGCGATCAACCCCGGCAACTCCGGTGGCGCACTGGTCGATGCCAACGGCAACCTGATCGGCATCAACACGGCCATTTTCTCCAAGTCCGGTGGCTCCCAGGGCATCGGCTTCGCCATCCCGGTGAAACTGGCATTGGAGGTGATGAAGTCGATCGTCGAGCACGGCCAGGTGATTCGTGGCTGGCTGGGCATCGAAGTGCAGCCGCTGAGCCAGGAGCTGGCCGAATCGTTCGGCATGCAGGACCGCCCGGGCATCGTTGTGGCGGGGATCTTCCGCGAAGGGCCGGCGCAAAAAGCCGGGTTGCAGTTGGGTGACGTGATCATGAGCATCAACGGCGAGCCGGCCGGTGACGGGCGCAAGTCGATGAACCAGGTGGCGCGGATCAAGCCCAATGAGAAGATCACCATCGAGGTGATGCGCAACGGGCAGCAACTGAAGCTGATTGCCGAGGTGGGGCTGCGGCCGCCGCCTGCGCCGGCTGCCAATCCGGAAGAGAAGTAAAGCTGCATGGGGCCGCCCCGATGGGGCGGCCCCTGGTTACATCAATGCAGGATCTGGCTCAGGAACAACTTGGTCCGGTCACTGCGCGGCCGGTCGAAGAACTCATCCGGGGCCGCCTGCTCCACGATCTCCCCCTTGTCCATGAAGATCACCCGGTTCGCCACGGTGCGGGCAAAGCCCATCTCGTGGGTCACGCACAGCATGGTCATGCCATCCTCGGCCAGGCCCACCATGGTATCGAGCACCTCCTTGACCATCTCCGGGTCCAGCGCCGAAGTCGGCTCGTCGAACAGCATGATCTTCGGCTTCATGCACAGCGCCCGGGCAATCGCCACGCGCTGCTGCTGCCCGCCAGACAACTGCCCCGGGTACTTGTGCGCCTGCTCCGGAATACGCACCCGCTCCAGATAATGCATGGCGATTTCCTCGGCCTTGCGCCGTGGCATCTTGCGCACCCACATCGGCGCCAGCGTGCAGTTCTCCAGGATGCTCAGGTGCGGGAACAGGTTGAAGTGCTGGAACACCATGCCCACCTCACGGCGGATCGCCTCGATCTGCTTGAGGTCGTTGGTCAGCTCGACGCCATCGACGACGATGCGCCCCTGCTGATGTTCCTCCAGGCGGTTGAGGCAACGAATGGTCGTCGACTTGCCCGACCCGGACGGCCCGCACAGGACGATGCGCTCGCCTTGGCGCACATTCAGGTTGATGTCCTTGAGCACGTGGAACTGGCCGTACCATTTGTTCACACCCTGCATCTGGATGATGCCTTCGGGGCCAGCAGGCTGCTTGATCGCTTCACTCATTTCGAAACTCCTAACGCTTGTGGCCAGTGTCCAGCTTGCGCTCCAGATGCATGGAGTAGCGGGACATACCGAAACAGAAAATCCAGAACACCAGGGCGGCAAACACATAACCCTCGGTCGCCATGCCCAGCCAGGCCGGGTCGGCCGCGGCCTGCTTGACGCTGTTGAGCAGGTCGAACAGGCCGATGATGATCACCAGGCTGGTGTCCTTGAACAGGGCGATGAAGGTGTTGACGATGCCGGGGATCACCAGCTTCAGTGCCTGGGGCAAAATCACCAGCCCCATCGCACGCCAGTAGCCCAGGCCCATGGCCGCAGCCGCTTCGTATTGCCCCTTGGGGATGGCCTGCAGGCCGCCACGCACCACCTCGGCGATGTACGCCGACTGGAACAGGATCACGCCGATCATCGCCCGCAGCAGCTTGTCGAAGCTCATGCCCTCAGGCAGGAACAGCGGCAGCATCACCGACGACATGAACAGCACGGTGATCAACGGTACGCCGCGCCAGAACTCGATGAAGGTCACGCACACCACCTTCACCGCCGGCATCCTGGAGCGCCGCCCCAATGCCAGCAAAATGCCCAGCGGCAACGCACCGACGATACCCACCGTGGCGATCACCAGGGTCAGCATCAGCCCGCCCCACTGGCTGGTCGGCACGCTTTCCAGGCCCAGGTAGCCGCCATGCAGCAGCGTGTAGGCAAGGACCGGGTACAGCACCAGGAAGCCCAGGCCATACACGGCCTTGCGCGGGAAGCGCTTGATGAACAGCGGCGCGGCGCCAAGTACCGCCAGCCACACGGTCAGGTCTACGCGCCAGCGCAGTTCCGCCGGGTAGTAGCCGTACATGAACTGGCCGAAGCGCTGCTGGATGAACACCCAGCAGGCGCCCTCCTTGGTGCAATCGGCGCGGGTCGTGCCGACCCAGTTGGCGTCGATCAACGCCCACTGCACCAGCGGCGGCACGATCAGCCACACCAGGTAGACGGCGAACAAGGTCAGCAGGGTGTTGAGCCAGCTGGAGAACAGGTTGGCCCGCATCCATGCGAGCACGCCGACGGTTTTTACCGGTGGCGGCATGTCAGGTTTGAAAACATGAGCATTCACGGGCGTATCCTCACCGCTCGATCAGCGCAATGCGCTTGTTGTACCAGTTCATCAGCAGCGAAATGCTGATGCTGATGGCGAGATAGACACTCATGGTGATGGCAATCACCTCGATGGCCTGGCCGGTCTGATTAAGCACGGTACCGGCGAACAGCGAGACCATCTCCGGGTAGCCGATACCGGCCGCCAGCGACGAGTTCTTCGCCAGGTTCAGGTACTGGCTGGTCAGTGGCGGAATGATCACCCGCAGTGCCTGGGGGATGATCACCTTGCGCAGGGTCGGGCCCTCGCGCAGGCCAAGCGAACGCGCAGCTTCGGTCTGGCCATGGCTGACCGAACGGATGCCCGAGCGCACGATTTCGGCGATGAACGCCGCGGTATAGATGGTCAGCGCCAGGGTCAGGGCCAGCAGTTCGGGAATCAGCACCCAGCCGCCAACGAAGTTGAAACCCTTGAGCTGCGGCACTTCCAAGTGCACCGGGCTGCCAAACAGCAATACGCACAGACCAGGGATGACGACCAGCAGCGCCAGCCCTGCCCAGAACTTGTGGAACGGCTTGCCGGTCTCGTTGAAGCGTTTGTTGGCATAGCGCACCATCGCCACCGTGGCCACGATCGCCAGCCCCAGGGCAACGGCAAACGGCCAGAAGCCCTCGGCCATCGAGGCACCGGGCATGTTCAGCCCGCGGTTGCTGATGAAGAACATGTCGTCGAAGTTGATGCTGCCCCGCGGTCCTGGCAGGGTCAGAAACACCGCGAAGTACCAGAACAGGATCTGCAACAACGGCGGGATGTTGCGGAAGGTCTCCACATACACGGTCGCCAGCTTGTTGATCATCCAGTTGGGTGACAGCCGCGCCACGCCGATGATGAACCCCAGGATCGTCGCCAGGATGACGCCGATGAAGGTGACCAGCAGGGTGTTGAGCAGGCCGATGACGAACACCCGCGCGTAGCTGTCGGATTCCACATAAGGGATCAGGTGCTGGGCGATGCCGAAGCCGGCACTGCGGTCGAGGAAGTCGAAGCCGGAGGTAATGCCCCGGTGCTGCAGGTTGGTTTGCGTGTTGTGAAACAGGTACCAGCCCAGGCCCACCACGAACAGGATCGTGAGTACCTGGAACAGCCACGCGCGCACACGTGGATCACTCAGGGATAGCCCCTTTTGTGCGCCGATTCGATTTTGCATGAAGTGCCCCGGAAAGTAGGGATTCGAACAGCCTGCGACGGCGGAATGCCGCCGCAGGGTGCAACCATCAGCGCACAGGTGGCGCGTACTGGATGCCGCCGTTGTTCCACAGGGCGTTCATGCCACGGTCGATCTTCAGGTCGGTGCTCTGGCCCAGGTTCTTCTCGAACACTTCGCCATAGTTGCCGACTTGCTTGACGATCTGGACTACCCAGTCTTTGGGCAGCTTGAGGTCTTTGCCGTACTCGCCGTCAGCGCCGAGCAGGCGGGCGTTGTCCGGGTTCTTGGTGGACTTGGCCTCGGCTTCGACGGTTTTCGAAGTGATACCAGCCTCTTCGGCATTGATCATGGCGAACAGGGTCCACTTGACGATGCTGAACCACTCTTCGTCGCCCTTGCGCACCACCGGGCCCAGCGGTTCCTTGGAGATGGTTTCCGGCAGCACCACGTAGTCGGTCGGCGCGGCCAGCTTGGAGCGCTGGGCGAACAGCTGCGACTTGTCCGAGGTCAGCACGTCGCAACGGCCCGATTCCAGCGACTTGGCGCTTTCGTCGGAGGTGTCGAAGGTGATCGGGATGTACTTGAGGTTATTGGCGCGGAAGTAGTCGGACACGTTCAGTTCGGTGGTGGTACCGGCCTGGATGCAGATGGTCGCGCCGTCGAGCTCCTTGGCGCTGGATACACCCAGCTTCTTGTTGACCAGGAAACCGACGCCGTCATAGTAGGTGACACCGGCAAACACCAGGCCCATGCCGGCATCGCGCGAGCTGGTCCAGGTAGTGTTGCGCGACAGCACGTCGACTTCGCCGGACTGCAGTGCGGTGAAGCGTTCCTTGGCGTTGAGCTGGCTGAACTTGACCTTGGTCGCATCGCCGAACACGGCGGCGGCCACGGCGCGGCAGACATCGGCGTCGATACCGACGATCTTGCCTTGCGCATCAGGTACCGAGAAGCCTGGAAGACCGTCGCTCACGCCACACTGGACGAAGCCCTTCTTCTTTACCGCATCAAGCGTGGCGCCGGCCTGGGCGGTAGTCACGGCGCCCAGCGCAGCGGCAGCGGTCAGGACTGCCAGGGTGGTTTTCAACATCTTCATTCACAACCTCCAAATCGCTCTTGTTGTACCGAGCCGGAATTGCACCGCACCCTTTTGAGGCGTATCCGACCCGTGTTGGCTTGTTATTGGGTCAATTGGCGCAATGGGCTGTTCTATGACAGCCTTCGCTTGCAAAGGGTGTTACCGTCACGGCCTGACCCTTGCATCGTATGTTTCGTAGCAAAGGGCGTACCACAGTTGGCGGCTAAAGCGTTTAAGCGCACGTCAAGTAGGCAAAGTTGTATCGTTGCGACATTATTTTTCCGACAATCATTTGCAGCGCCTTCTTTTTAAGCACGCCATAACAAGACCCGCACATTTTCGGAGCAGTCATGACCAACCCGCTGATTCTCGAACCGCAGAAAACCGCCGACGCCTGTGTGATCTGGTTGCACGGCCTGGGCGCCGACCGTTACGACTTCCTACCGGTTGCCGAATTCATGCAGGAACGACTGCTCAGCACCCGCTTCATCATGCCCCAGGCCCCCACCCGCCCCGTGACCATCAACGGCGGCTATGCCATGCCCAGCTGGTACGACATCAAGGCCATGACCCCGGCACGTGCCATCGACGAGGCGCAGCTGGAGGAATCGGCCGAGCAGGTCATCGCCCTGATCAAGGCAGAACAGGCCAAGGGCATCAACCTGACGCGGATTTTCCTGGCCGGCTTCTCCCAAGGCGGCGCGGTGGTACTGCACACGGCTTATATAAAGTGGCAAGAAGCCCTGGGCGGCGTGATCGCCCTGTCCACCTATGCCCCGACCTTCTCCGACGCCCATGAACTGAGCGCCTGCCAGCAACGCACCCCGGCCCTGTGCCTGCATGGTGTGCATGACCCAGTGGTGATCCCCTCGATGGGCCGCACCGCGTTCGAGTACCTCAATACCTGGGGTGTCGCCGCCCGCTGGCACGAGTACCCGATGGAACACGAAGTGGTGGTCGAAGAGCTGGGCGACATCCATGACTGGTTGAGCAAGCAGCTGCAATAAGCCTGATCGCCTGTAGTTGTGGGTGTATTCCGCTACGCCGCGTCGGGATCTTGCTTTACACTGCCCGGCGTACATTCCTTAACCAGTTGATGAGACGATCGTGCTCAAGGCACTCAAAAAAATATTCGGCAAAGGAGACGCCGCGCCCCAGGCCGTCGATCCCGCTGCCAGCGTGAAAACGCCCGAGCCTGCGCCCGCTGCTGTGGCTCAGCCCCAGCCTCAGCCAGCGCCCCAGCCGGCCCCACAACGCGCCGACGCCAGCCAACAGGCCCAAGCGCCTGCCGCTGCCGACAACCCGGCCAAGGACAAACCGCGTCGCGAACGCAAGCCCAAGCCAAAGCCACAGGCCAGCCTGTGGAAGCTGGAAGACTTCGTGGTCGAGCCGCAGGAAGGTAAAACCCGCTTCCACGACTTCAAGCTGTCCAACGAAGTGATGCACGCGATCCACGACCTGGGCTTCCCCTACTGCACGCCGATCCAGGCGCAGGTATTGGGTTACACCCTGCGTGGCCAGGACGCGATCGGCCGCGCTCAGACCGGCACCGGCAAGACCGCAGCGTTTTTGATCTCGATCATTTCCCAGCTGCAGCAGACGCCGCCGCCCAAGGAGCGCTACATGGGCGAACCGCGCGCGCTGATCATCGCGCCGACCCGCGAACTGGTGGTGCAGATTGCCAAGGACGCCGCCGCCCTGACCAAATACACCGGCCTGAACGTCATGAGTTTTGTCGGCGGCATGGACTTCGACAAGCAGCTCAAGGCCCTGGAAGCACGCCATTGCGACATTCTGGTTGCCACCCCGGGCCGCCTGCTGGACTTCAATCAGCGCGGTGAAGTGCACCTGGACATGGTCGAGGTGATGGTACTGGACGAAGCCGACCGCATGCTCGACATGGGCTTTATCCCCCAGGTGCGCCAGATCATTCGCCAGACCCCGCCGAAAAGCGAACGCCAGACCCTGCTGTTCTCCGCCACCTTCACCGAAGACGTGATGAACCTGGCCAAACAGTGGACCACCGACCCGGCCATCGTCGAGATCGAACCGGAAAACGTGGCCAGCGAAACCGTCGAGCAGCACGTGTACGCGGTGGCTGGCAGCGACAAGTACAAGCTGCTGTACAACCTGGTGACCCAGAACAAGTGGGAACGGGTGATGGTGTTTGCCAACCGCAAGGACGAGGTGCGGCGCATCGAAGAAAAGCTGGTGCGCGATGGCATCAACGCTGCGCAACTGTCGGGCGATGTGCCACAGCACAAGCGCATTCGCACCCTGGAAAGCTTCCGCGAAGGCCGGATTACCGTGCTGGTGGCCACTGACGTGGCGGGCCGTGGTATTCACATCGATGGCATCAGCCACGTGATCAACTTCACCCTGCCTGAAGATGCCGATGACTACGTGCACCGCATCGGCCGTACTGGCCGTGCCGGGACCAGTGGTGTGTCGATCAGCTTTGCCGGTGAGGACGATTCCTACCAGTTGCCGGCGATCGAAGAACTGCTGGGGCGCAAGATCAAGTGCGAGATGCCGCCAGATGAGCTGTTGACGCCGGTACCACGCAAGCACCACTGATTGCCCGAATGCTGACGCCGCCCTTGTAGGAGCGGCCTTGTGTCGCGATAGGGCAGCGCAGCGGCCCCAGCAATCTCTGCACCAAAGCTGAAATTTTGGGGCCGCTGCGCGGCCCTATCGCGACACAAGGCCGCTCCTACAGGGAATCGGCGCAACCTTGCCTACCAGCGCCCCGCCGCTTCCTGGTCACTCTGCTTGCCTTCCACCCAGCGCGGCCCTTCCTGGGTGTTTTCCTTCTTCCAGAACGGCGCCCGGGTCTTCAAGTAGTCCATGATGAAGTTGCAGGCATCGAACGCCGCCTGCCGATGGGCACTGGCCACGCCGACAAAAACGATCGGCTCACCGGGCTCGAGCGCACCAATGCGGTGCAACACGTCGACCTTGAGCAACGGCCAGCGCTGCTCGGCCTCGACCACGATCTTGGCCAAGGCCTTCTCGGTCATCCCCGGATAGTGTTCCAGGAACATCCCCGCTACGTCCCGACCATCGTTGAAGTCCCGCACATAGCCGACGAACCCCACCACCGCGCCCACGCCGACATTCGCGGCGTGCATGGCATTGACCTCGAAACCTGGGTCAAACGCTTCTGGCTGCACTCGCACCGTCATGTTCAGCCTCCGGTCACCGGCGGGAAGAACGCCACTTCATCGCCCTCCGCCAGCGGCTCATCAAGTTTGCACAGCTCTTCGTTGCGCGCGCACATCAGGTTCTGCTCAGCCAGCAACGCATACTGCTCGCCTTTGGCCACCAGCGCCTTGCGCACATCGTCGACTACCGCGAAGTCGCCTTCCAGGCGCTCGGCGTCGAGCCCGAGCAACTCCCGGTAACGGGCGAAATACATCACCTTGACCTTGATCATGCGCCCACCTTGTAGTGGCCGCTCTTGCCGCCGAGTTTTTCCAGCAGGCGCACCTGCTCGATCACCATGCCTTTGTCCACGGCCTTGCACATGTCGTAGATCGTCAGCGCGGCAACGCTGGCAGCGGTCAGTGCTTCCATCTCGACACCGGTCTGCCCGGCCAGCTTGCAGCGGGCTACGATACGCACCGCGTCCTGGCCTTCGGCGCTGAGCTCGACCTTGACGCTGGTCAGCATCAGCGGATGGCACAGCGGAATCAGGTCGCTGGTCTTCTTCGCCGCCTGGATGCCGGCGATGCGCGCCACGGCGAACACATCGCCCTTGGGGTGCTCGCCATCGACGATCATCTGCAAGGTCTGCGGCAACATGCGCACCCGCGCCTCGGCAATGGCCTCGCGCTCGGTCACGGCCTTTTCAGTGACGTCGACCATGTTGGCCCGCCCCTGGGAATCAAGATGTGTCAGCACTGCTCTGCTCCTGTGAAGGGAACAAAGAGTGTAAACCCGTGGGTCAGGTTTGAGCAGCGGAATGTACTGTCAGTGGTGGCCTCTTCGCGGGGCAAGCCCGCTTCCACGGGTTCACCACTCAATTCCAGATCAGTGAAGGCCCCGCTAAGAGGCCGGGCGGCACGCCGCCCGGCTCGAAGGGTTACAGATGCGACTCGGCGTACTCGGCCAGCACCGACCGCGGCACACCCTGCAGGGTGATGTGCACGCCATGGGGGAAGTCCTTGAAGCGCTCGGTCAGATAGGTCAGGCCCGAGCTGGTCGCGGACAGGTAGGGGGTGTCGATCTGCGCCAGGTTGCCAAGGCAGACCACCTTGGAACCGGAGCCGGCACGGGTGATGATGGTTTTCATCTGGTGCGGCGTGAGGTTCTGGCATTCATCGATCAGGATCAGGCTCTGCTGGAAGCTGCGACCGCGAATGTAGTTCAGCGACTTGAACTGCAGTGGCACCCGTTCAAGGATGTACTCGACGCTGCCGTGGGTGCTCTCGTCATCCATGTGCAAGGCTTCGAGGTTGTCGGTGATGGCGCCCAGCCAAGGCTCCATCTTCTCCGCTTCGGTGCCCGGCAAGAAGCCGATCTCCTGGTCCAGCCCCTGCACGCTGCGGGTGGCGATGATGCGCCGGTAGCGCTTGCTGACCATGGTCTGTTCAATGGCCGCCGCCAGGGCCAGGATGGTTTTGCCGGAGCCGGCGGCGCCGGTCAGGTTGACCAGGTGGATATCCGGGTCGAGCAGGGCGAACAGCGCCAGGCTCTGATGGATGTCTCGCGGTTTCAGGCCCCAGGCTTCCTGGTGCAACAGGGGTTCCTGATGCAGGTCGAGCAGCAGCAGTTCATCGCTGCGAATGCCCTTGATCCAGCCGACGAAACCTTGCTCATCGATGATGAATTCGTTGACGTGCACGGCCGGCAGGTTGTCGATCAGCTGTACCCGATGCCAGGTGCGGCCCCGCTCCTGACGGGTGTCGACCTTGCTGACCCGGTCCCAGAACGAGCCGGTGACCGAGTGATAGCCCTTGGACAACAGCGACACGTCATCGACCAGCTGGTCGGTGCTGTAGTCCTCGGCCGCGATGCCACAGGCGCGCGCCTTCAGGCGCATGTTGATGTCTTTGGTGACCAGCACCACGTCAAGGTCGGTGCGCTTGGCCCGCAGTTCCAGCAACTGGTTGATGATGATGTTGTCGTTGAGGTTTTCCGGCAGCAGCCGGTTCGGTTCGTTGCGCGGGCTCATCAGGATCGACAAGAAGCCTTTGGGCCCACTCTTGCCACGCTGGATCGGTACCCCCTGTTCGACATCGCTGGGCGAGGCGTCACCCAGGGTCTGGTCGATCAGGCGGATGGCCTGGCGACATTCGGCGGCGATGGTCTGCTTGCCGGTCTTGAGCTTGTCGAGTTCCTCCAGCACCGTCATCGGCAGGGCGACGTGGTGCTCCTCGAAGTTGAGCAATGCGTTGGGGTCGTGAATCAGGACGTTGGTATCGAGCACATACAGGATTGGCTTGCTGGAGGAAGGGTTGCGTCCTTGGTCATCCATACTCGGTCACCTTATATCGAAGCCACACGGCGCGGTCTGCTGCGCCGCAGAGTGACTGCCGGTCTTCCCGTATCCGCGTTGCTACGGGCGGGAAGCGAACCTGACACGGTGGATGACGCCACCTGTGCTGCAGGGATCGGCTGTCTGGTTTCTTCATACCGCATAAACCATGACTAGAAAAAGTTTTTTTACGTGTCGGTGAAGTTTATTTTTCCGAATGGCAATCAGGGGTTGGCGAGGGGGCAAGGCGGGTCTACAGTCAAATATTAGTCCCCCTGTCGAGCCTGGCCGTAGGCGTGGCAATCCTCCCAACCGATGCCGCTCTGCGCGGTATTTTGCAGCAACCATTGCACCGCCGGCTGGGCCTTGGGCAGGCTGTCATGGAACTGGATCACGCCCTTGCGCCACAGCAGCATCAAGGTCAGCACCCGTTGCGCCGAGGCCTCCGCGCTCAGCGCGCCATCGTCCTGGGCATCGATATCCCATAACGACACGCGCAACTGCTGGCTGGCCATGAAGGCTTCGCCATCGGCCCGACGCTGGCCATAAGGCGGGCGGAACAGCGGCACGTACTGCTCGGGCAGGTCAGCCTGCACCCGTGCCTGGCTGCGCCGCAGCGAGTCCTGCCAAGCCGTCCACTGCGCATGGGAGCGATATTCCCAGCCCTGGATACCTACGCATTGCCCACGATAGAGCTGGCGCAGTGCATTCGCCGCACCGGCATCGCGGCGCTGCTGCAGGCGGTTGCCAAGCACGAAGAACGTGCCCTCGAGCTTCTGCCTGCGCAGGTAGGCGGCGAGCGTGTCGGTATTACCCCCATCAGGGCCGGGGCCGCCGACGAAGGTCAGCAAGAACATGCGATCGTTGAGCTCATCGCCATTGCGTTCACGGTTGGACAGGCGCTCGACCTCGCTGCTGGTTTGCCCCAGCAGCGCTGCCTTGCGCAGCTGCTCGTCCAGGTAACGGACATGGAACTGGTGGCTAGGCTCGACCCAACCGGTGTAGAACGTGCCGACATCAGCGGCAAACGTGGCCGCCTGGGTGCGCAATTCTGCCATCGAAGTAACCGGGTAGCAGAACGAGGCATCTTGCGCGCAACTGCGCTGGGCCTGTTGATAACCCTGCCACAAGCGCTGCCACATGCGCGCCCGCACCAGGCGCACCTTCTGCAGGTTGACCTGCCGCAGGCCCAACCGCGCCGCCAGTGCGCCATCGTCGAGCAGCTCGCTCTCGTGCAGCACCTGGGCGAACGACAGGATCTCCGCGCGCGACGCGACATCGAACAGCGCCGGGCTGTCCAGCTGCTCGGGCCACAGGCTGCGGTCCAGGCTCACCTGGGGCGAAGGGGCGGCCTGCACGGCCAGGCTCAACAGCGCGGCCAGCAGGGCCGATGCAATGCGCACGGTGGGAAGCTCCGCAACAGCAAAACGCGCACTATAGCGCCTGGCATGCCGATGGTCTGTGACTATCGTCGGCATAGTTTGGACTTGCCTGCCCCAGCCCGTAGAATCGCGCCAACGATTCCAGGAGCCGACCCGATGCTGACGGTGATTTCCCCCGCCAAGACCCTCGATTACGACACCCCGCCGGTGACCGAACGTTTCACCCTGCCCCAGTATCTGGACGACTCCCAGGAACTGATCGTGCAACTGCGCGAGCTGTCGCCCGCCCAGATC
The DNA here is from genome assembly GCF_014269105.1 of Pseudomonas sp. SWRI77. Lineage (NCBI taxonomy): Bacteria > Pseudomonadati > Pseudomonadota > Gammaproteobacteria > Pseudomonadales > Pseudomonadaceae > Pseudomonas > Pseudomonas sp. SWRI77. The sequence continues at coordinate 19,963 of NZ_JABWRV010000016.1, forward strand.
AGCGAACTGATGCACCTGTCCGACAAGCTCGCCGGCCTCAATGCCGCCCGCTTCGGCAGTTGGACCCCAGACTTCACCCCGGCCAACGCCAAGCAGGCGCTGCTGGCGTTCAAAGGCGATGTGTACACCGGCCTCGATGCGCAAAGCCTTGGCGAAGATGACTTCAGCTATGCCCAGGGCCACCTGCGCATGCTCTCTGGCCTGTATGGCCTGCTGCGCCCGCTCGACCTGATGCAGCCTTATCGGCTGGAAATGGGCACCAAGCTGGCCAACGCCCGCGGCAAGGACCTGTATGCCTTCTGGGGCACGCGCATCAGCGAATGGCTGAACCAGGCCCTGGCCGACCAGGGTGACGACGTGTTGCTGAACCTGGCCAGCAACGAGTACTTCAGTGCGGTGAAACGCAGCGCTTTGAAGGCGCGGGTGATCAACGTCGACTTCAAGGACTTCAAGAACGGCCAGTACAAGATCATCAGTTTCTATGCCAAGAAAGCCCGGGGCATGATGAGCCGCTTCGTGATCGAGCAGCGCATCAACGACCCGGAGCAGCTCAAAGCGTTTGATGTGCAGGGCTACTACTACAGTGCCGAGCAGTCCAAGCCTGATCACCTGGTGTTCCTGCGCGACCACCCTGCCGAGTGATTTGATGAGGGCCTCTTCGCGGGCTTGTTCGCGATGAGGCCACCTGCAACACCCCTCCCCAGCCCTGCAACAGGGCGAGCTTCATTTCGCCACCAAGCCATGTTTATGACGCCAAAAAACCAACGAACCCACCTTTATCGCCAAACGCCATAAGACCGTTCGTACCTTTTTTGACGAATTTTGAAAAATATTTTTCGATACTGGCATAAAAACATCCCCCTCAGTCTCGCCCTTTATATACCGGGACGAAACTGCCCGGTGCTATCAGAATGAAACTATTTGCCACTGAAGAATTATTTAGAAATCTTTCATCGGTGCAGAATCCACCCAGGAACTTCTGCTACGCCCAATCGCTCATAGTGCCGTAACGATTTTCCTGCCTACGGGCTGTGAGAAATGACTTACAGATGACAACGGCAGGTATCCACTACCGGCCCCGGCAACTTCGACAGGAATAACGGGCTCCCCCCGACAGCCCTGTCCAAGCAGGAGAGACGCGCCCTTACAATTCGTCCTAGTGGTTGATTTCAAAGGATTTATCCACTTGAAAGAACAAGCACAGCAGTGCGCCAAGTAGCGCATTGCAATAAAGACGGCTGAAGACCAAGGCACGTTTTTTAATAATGGCTTTTGACTGCCAAGTTTGAGCGCATAACTTTTCGCGCTCCGGATTAATTTTGCCTGCGCTCGGCGAAGTGTGCATTCGCCATGGACCCGTGCGCCCGGAAACTGATGTTGATCAACCTGGCCCGGCTCTTCCTGAAGAGCTGGCGTGATAAACACACATGAGGTGATAGCGATGCGTATCAGCATCTTTGGTTTGGGTTATGTAGGTGCGGTCTGTGCAGGCTGCCTGACGGCGCGAGGCCATGAAGTGATTGGCGTGGACGTGTCCAGCACCAAGATCGACCTGATCAACCAGGGCAAGTCGCCCATCGTCGAACCTGGCCTGGAAGCACTGCTGCAACAAGGCATCGCCAATGGCCGCCTGCGCGGCACCACCGACTTCGCCGAGGCCATCCGCGCCAGCGATGTGTCGATGATCTGCGTCGGTACGCCGAGCAAGAAGAACGGCGACCTGGGCCTTGAGTACATCGAATCGGTGTGCCGCGAAATCGGCTACGTACTGCGCGACACAACCCGCCGCCACACCATCGTGGTACGCAGCACCGTGCTGCCAGGTACCGTCAAGAACGTGGTGATCCCGATTCTGGAAGATTGCTCGGGCAAAAAAGCCGGGGTCGACTTCGGCGTTGCGGTAAACCCTGAGTTCCTCCGCGAGAGCACCGCGATCAAAGACTACGACCAGCCACCGATGACCGTCATCGGCGAACTGGACAGCGCCAGCGGCGACGTACTGCAAAGCCTGTACGAAGAGCTCGACGCACCGATCATCCGCAAGCCGATCGAAGTGGCCGAGATGATCAAGTACACCTGCAACGTGTGGCACGCCACCAAGGTCACCTTCGCCAACGAAATCGGCAACATCGCCAAGGCCGTAGGTGTCGATGGCCGCGACGTGATGGACGTGGTCTGCCAGGACAAGGTGCTGAACCTGTCCCAGTACTACATGCGCCCAGGCTTTGCCTTCGGCGGCTCGTGCCTGCCCAAGGACGTACGCGCCCTCACCTACCGCGCCGCCAGCCTCGACGTGCGAGCGCCACTGCTCGATTCGCTGATGCTCAGCAACGAGTCGCAAGTGCAAAACGCCTTCGAGCTGATCGAAGCCCACGACAAGCGCAAGGTCGCCCTGCTCGGCCTGAGCTTCAAGGCCGGCACCGACGACCTGCGCGAAAGCCCGCTGGTGGAGCTGGCCGAGCGCCTGATCGGCAAGGGCTACCAGTTGGACATCTACGACGAGAACGTCCAGTACGCCCGTGTCCACGGCGCCAACAAAGACTACATCGAGTCGAAGATCCCCCACGTATCAAAGCTGCTCAACGCCGACTTCCAGCAGGTCATCGACAACGCCGACATCATCGTCCTGGGCAACCGTGACGAGCAGTTCCGCGCCCTGGCCCAGCAGGCACCCGCTGGCAAGCAGGTGATTGACCTGGTCGGCTTCATGAACAACGCCACCTGCAGCACCAGCCGTACCGAAGGCATCTGCTGGTAACACCCCTGGCCGGGCAGCGCGGGTACTCCTTACCCACCAAGCGCTGCCCTTCCTTCCCTGATTTCGCGACGGATGCTGAACATGCAAAGGCTCCAGACAGTGCTGTTGCAGTGCGCCGGATGGCTGCTCTACATGAGCCTGCTCATGCTGATCGCCCTGGCCCTGCCCGCCGATATCTTCGACTCGCAGTCGAAGCACTTCATCTTCCTGGTCGGCGCAGTCGGCATCTGGCGCTACTCCATGGGCGCCACCCATTTCATCCGCGGCATGATCTTCCTCTACGCCGTCTACCCGTACCTGCGCCGCAAGGTGCAGAAACTGGGCAAGGCCGCGGACCCGTCCCATGTGTACCTGATGGTCACCAGTTTTCGTATCGATGCGCTGACCACCGCACAGGTGTACAGCTCGGTGATCCGCGAAGCCATCAACTGCGGCTTCCCCACCACCGTGGTCTGCTCGCTGGTGGAGATGTCGGACGAACTGCTGGTGAAAAGCCTATGGGCCAAATACAACCCGCCAGAGCACGTCAAGCTGGACATCGTGCGCATCGCCGGCACCGGCAAGCGTGACGGCCTGGCCTATGGTTTTCGCGCCATCTCGCGGATGCTCCCGGACGAAAACGCCGTGGTGGCCGTGATCGATGGCGACACCGTGCTGGCCGATGGCGTGGTGTGCAAGACCGTGCCCTGGTTCAAGCTCTACCCCAATGTCGGTGGCCTGACCACCAACGAATTCTGCGAAGTGCGCGGCGGCTACATCATGAGCGAGTGGCACAAGCTGCGCTTCGCCCAGCGCCACATCAACATGTGCTCGATGGCCCTGTCCAAGCGCGTGCTGACCATGACCGGGCGCATGTCGATGTTCCGCGCAAGCGTGGTGACCAACCCCGAGTTCATCGCCGACGTCGAAAGCGACTCGCTGATGCACTGGCGCCTGGGCCGCTTCAAGTTCCTCACCGGTGATGACAAGTCCAGCTGGTTCAGCCTGATGCGCCTTGGCTACGACACCTTCTACGTGCCGGATGCCGCGATCAACACGGTCGAGCACCCGCCGGAAAAAAGCTTCCTCAAGGCCAGCCGCAAGCTGATGTACCGCTGGTACGGCAACAACCTGCGGCAGAACTCGCGCGCGCTGGGCCTGGGCCTGCAGCGCCTGGGGCTGTTCACCAGCATCGTCCTGTTCGACCAGCGCGTGTCGATGTGGACCAGCCTCCTGGGCCTGACCGTGGCGGTGATCGCCAGCCTCAAGTTCGGCCTCGGCTTCTTGCTGGTGTACCTGCTGTGGATCGGCATCACCCGCCTGATCCTGACCGTGATGCTGCTGTGCTCGGGGCACAAGGTCGGGCCGGCCTATCCGCTGATTCTTTATTACAACCAGATCGTCGGCGCGATGATGAAGATCTACGTGTTCTTCCGCCTCGACAAGCAGTCCTGGACCCGCCAGCCCACTGCCCTCAAGCGTGACCTCGCCAGCTTTCAACAATGGTTCAACACCTGGTCCTCGCGGACCATGACCTTCTCGGCGGCCAGCATCTTCGTTGCTGTGCTGTTCATGGTCGTGTGAGCCCAACCGGATCGGATCTAACAGGAACAAACCACCATGAATACCGCCGTGAACGTCAACGTCGTGCATGAGTCCGAAGCCCAGCGCCAACACGCCCGGGTGCGCATTCCAGCCAAGCTGCGCTTCCTGGATACCCAGCGCCAAACCCACGAAGTGAAGGTCGATGACCTGTCCGCCGGTGGCCTGAGCTTCCACAGCAAACAGCCACTGTCGGTGGGCGATGTGCTGCGCGGGCGTCTGCAGTTCGTGGTCGACAACCTGGGCCTGTCGATCGACATCGAGTTCCAGGTGCGCTCCTTCAACCCGAGCAATGGCCGTACCGGCGCGCAGTTCCAGAACCTCGAACCGCGCGACATCGCCACCCTGCGCCACATCATCACCAGCCATCTGTCGGGCGAACTGATCAGCATCGGCGATGTGCTCAGCACGCTGCAGCGCGACAACTTCACCAAGGCGCGCAAACAGAAGGATGGCGGCAGCGGCCTGACCGCTTTCGGCCGCCTCAAGGCGGTCGGCGTGACCCTGGGTGTGTTCGTGGTCGGTGTGGCCGCCTTCGGCTTCGTGGCCAAGTCGCTGTACGGCATGTACTTCGTCAGCCACGCCGAAGCCGGCGTGGTCGCGGTGCCCACCACCAGCGTCACCATGCCCCGCGACGGCACCGTGAACAGCCTGGTCGAAAGCGGTGGCCTGGTGGTCAAGGGCGCGCCGCTGGCAAGCTTCAGCACCAGTATGCTGGACATGCTCAAGGGCCACCTGGACGACTCGCAACTGGAGCCGGCCAAGGTCGAGGAGCTGTTCGGCAAGCAACTCTCCGGCACCCTCACCAGCCCCTGCGATTGCGTGGTTGCCCGGCAATTGGTGGACGACGGCCAGTACGCCGCCAAGGGCCAGCCGATCTTCCAGTTGATCCCTCGCACCAGCAACCCGATGGTCGAGGCCCGCTTCAGCTACCGCCAGTTCGACGAGGTCAAGCCAGGTACCCGGGTCAACTTCCAGGTGGCCGGCGAAGACGAAGTGCGCACTGGCCAGATCGTCAGCAGCGCCAGCCTCGACAACGAGAACCTGGCCGCCGACATCCGCGTGCAAATCAAGCCTGACAGCGGCCTGCCGGCCGAACTGGCCGGGCGCCCGGCCTCGGTCAGCAGCGACCGTGGCCCGTCGCTCAACTGGCTGATCGACAAAGCCGCGGCCCGTGGGCTGTAAGAGGATCCAGCGATGATTCCCCATAAGAAAAGCGCAAGCCTGGGCCTCTGTGCACTGGCCACGGCCATCGCCCTGGCCGGCTGTGCCGGCCTGCCCGACCAGCGTCTGGCCAACGAAGCCCTCAAGCGCGGCGACACCGCCCTGGCTGAACGCAACTACAAGGCCCTGGCCGACCTGGGCTACAGCGACGCGCAAGTGGGCCTGGCCGACATCAAGGTGGCCACCCGTGACCCGGCGCAAATCCAGCAAGCCGAGGCCACCTACCGCGCTGCGGCCGCCACCTCGCCACGGGCCCAGGCGCGCCTTGGCCGCCTGCTGGTGGCCAAGCCCGACAGCACCCAGGCAGAACGCGAAGAGGCCGAAAGCCTGCTCAAGCGCGCCGCCCAACAGGGTGAGAGCAACACCCTGATCCCGCTGGCGATGCTTTACCTGCAATACCCGCAGAGCTTCCCCAACGTCAACGCGCAACAGCAGATCGACCAGTGGCGCGCGGCCGGCAATCCCGAGGCGGGCCTGGCCCAGGTGCTGCTGTATCGCACCCAGGGCACCTACGACCAGCACCTGGGCGAGGTCGAGCGGATCTGCAAGGCCGCCCTGAACACCACCGACATCTGCTACGTCGAACTGGCCACCGTGTACCAGAAGCGCGGCCAGGCCGACCAGCAAGCCGCACTGCTGGGCCAGCTGAAGTCCGCCTATGCCCGTGGCGCCGTACCGGCCACCCGGGTCGACAGCGTCGCCCGCGCGCTGGCCGACCGCAGCCTCGGCCAGACCGACGAAAAGACCGCCAAGGACCTGCTCGAACATGTGGCCCCGGCCAACCCGGCCTCATGGGTCAGCCTGGCGCAACTGGTCTACGACTTCCCCGAACTGGGCGATACCGACCAGCTCATGGCCTACATCGACAAAGGCCGCGAAGCCGAACAGCCGCGCGCCGAACTGTTGCTGGGCCGCCTCTACTACGAAGGCAAGACACTGCCGGCCGATGCTGCAAAGGCCGAACAGCACCTGCAGGCCGCCGCCGACGCTGGCGAAATCAGCGCCCATTACTACCTAGGCCAGCTGTACCGCCGCGGCTACCTGGGCAATGTCGAGCCGCAGAAAGCCGTCGACCACCTGCTGACCGCCGCCCGTGGCGGCCAGAACAGCGCCGACTATGCCTTGGCCCAGCTGTTCAGCGAAGGCCATGGCATCCGCAGCGAGCCGACCAACGCCTGGGTATTCGCCCAGCTGTCGCAGCTAAACCCGACGCCACAGTCCAGCGAGCTGCTGCAGCAACTCGACCAGCAACTCTCGCCTGACCAGCGCAGCCAGGCCCAACGCCTGCTGGCGCAGGAGAAGCAGGCACGCGGCAGCATGAGCCAAGGCGCCAACAGCACCCTGGCCCTCGAAGCCTTGCAAGACGACGAAAAAGAAGTAGACGGTGAGGACTCGCTATGACGCTCAATCCCTTCGTGAAAGCCGGCATTGGCCTGAGCTTCGCCCTGCTGTGGTCCTGCCCGACCCTGGCCGACATGACCGCCGAGAAAAACTTCGGCCTGGACGTGAAAATCACCGGTCAATCGGAAGATGACCGCGACCTGGGCACCCGCCCTGGCGGCGACGTCAACGGCCTGGGCCTCGACCTGCGCCCATGGGTGTATGGCGAGCGTGGCAACTGGAGCGCCTATGCCATGGGCCAGGCGGTTGCCGCCACCGACACCATCGAAACCGACACCCTGCGCCAGAACGATGACGGCACCACCACCGACACCGGCGACGACAGCCGCAAGCCAGACAAAAACTACCTGGCCATGCGCGAGTTCTGGGTCGGCTACAGCGGCCTCACCGCCTACCCGGGCGAGCAGCTGCGCTTCGGCCGCCAGCGCCTGCGCAGCGACGACGGCATGTGGCGCGACACCAACATCGAAGCGCTGAACTGGTCCTTCGACACCACCTTGCTCAAGGCTGACCTGGGCGTGGCCCAGCGCTTCAGCGAGTACCGCACCGACCTCACCGAGCTGGCCCCGGAAGACAAGGACCGCACGCACATCTATGGCAACGTCGCCACGCAGTGGACGCCTGGCCATTGGGTTGGCGTACGCGCCCACCACACCCACGACAGCGGCAGCCTGAAAAACCCCGGCGAGACGGTCGATGCGCTGGACAAGACCCGCACCGGCGACCTCACCTGGCTGGGCCTGGAGGCCAACAGCGACGCCTACAACTGGCGCAACGATCACACCGTCAACTACTGGGGCAGCCTGACCTGGCTGACCGGTGATCGCGACACCCTGAGCAGCCAGGCCGTAGGCGACGAGCAGGTGGCTACCGGCAAGCAGAGCGGCGACGTCAACGCCTGGGCCACCGACCTCGGCATCCGCCTGCGCCTGGACCCCAACTGGCAAGTCGGCGCGGCCTATGCCCGTGGCAGCGGCGGCGGTGGCGACGACGGTTCGAACAACTTCGAGCAGACCGGCCTTGAGAGCAACCGCTCCAACTTCACCGGTACCCGCTCGCGCGTGCACCGCTTCGGCGAAGCCTTCCGCGGCGAGCTGGGCAACCTGCAGGCAGCCACTTTGTTTGCCTCCTGGCAGCTGCGCGATGACTACGACGCCAGCTTCATCTACCACAAGTTCTGGCGCGTAGATGGCCAGCAGAACATTGGCTCCAGCGGCATCAATGCTGCAGTCAACGACAACGGCGTCAGCCGCCCGCTGGTCAACGGCGAGAAAGACCTCGGCCAGGAAATGGACGTGGTCGTGACCAAGTACTTCAAGCAGGGCCTGCTGCCTGCTTCGATGAGCCAGGCCATCGACGAACCGTCCGCCCTGGTGCGCTTGCGTGCCGGTGTATTCAAGCCGGGCGATGCCTATGGCAAGGAAGCGGACTCGTACATGCACCGTGCCTTCGTCGACGTGATCTGGCGCTTCTGAGGCCGGTAGAGGATTTGTTGCCATGACCCTTCACCCGCACCTACGTCACAGCCTGTTGGCCAGCGCCTTGCTGCTGGCCTCAGGCCTTGCCGTCGCCGCAGAACCCACGGCAGTCGCCAAGGAACTGCAGCAGGCCAAGACCTACACCATCTCTGCCGCACCGGTCGAACCGCTGCACATGGACCCGCCCAAGCTGCCCGACCTCACCGGATTCACCGCCGAGGCCGTGCAGAAAAAGATCGACCGCAGCCACAAAGGCAAGGTCAGCGTGCGCCGCATGCTGCAAGAAGTGTCGCTCAAGGAATTCATCGGCGGTGACAACAAGGCCGCCGAGTGGGTGCAGCGTCAGCATGGCATCCCGCAGGCGATTTTCGTCGACGACGGCCATGTCGACCTGGTCGAGTTGAGCAAGCAGGTACCCAAGCAGTACCTGCGCGAAGTCGAGCCGGGCGTGTACCTGTCGCGCCTGCCGATCGTGGTGGGGCACAAGGGCATCCTAGAGATCGACGGCAAGGTCAAGCAACTGCGCCTTTCCCAGGAAGGCGGCGCGTTCCTGGTCAACGACGGCAAGCTGTTCGTCACCGACACCCAGGTCACCGGCTGGCGCGAGAAGGACAACGGCCCGGCCACTTTCCGCTCGCCCAAGGAGTTCCGCCCGTTCCTGTTGTCGTGGGGCGGTACCGAGACCTACATCGTCAATACCAAAATGGCCAGCTTCGGCTACGCCAAGTCCAAGTCCTACGGTGTGAGCATCTCGCAGTACACGCCGAACATGTCCAAGCAGATGGGCCGCGCCGAACCTACCGGCTGGATCATCGGCTCGGAGTTCAGCGACATGTGGTACGGCTTCTACTGCTACGAGACCCAGGACTTCGTGGTCAAGGACAACACCTACCGCGACAACATCGTCTACGGCATCGACCCGCACGACCGTTCGCACCGCCTGATCATCGCCGGCAACACCGTGTACGGCACCAAGAAGAAGCACGGCATCATCGTCTCGCGTGAGGTCAACGACAGCTGGATCATCAACAACAAGAGCTACGACAACAAGCTCTCGGGCGTGGTGATCGACCGTAACAGCGTCAACAACCTGATCGCCTACAACGAGATCTACCGCAACCACACCGACGGCATCACCTTGTACGAAAGCGGCGACAACCTGATCTGGGGCAACAAGCTGATCAACAACCGACGCCACGGCATCCGCGTGCGCAACAGCGTGAACATCCGCCTGTACGAAAACGTTGCCATGGCCAACGGCCTGGTCGGTGTCTACGGGCACATCAAGGACCTCTCCGACACCGACCGCGACATCGCCCTCGACCCGTTCGACACCAAGGTGTCGCTGATCGTGGTCGGCGGTGAGCTGGCGGCCAACGGTTCCGGGCCGCTGTCGATCGACTCGCCGCTGTCGGTCGAGCTGTACAAGGTTTCCATGCTCGCGCCGCGCAAGGCCAACGGCATCAGCCTCAACGGCATCCTCGGCGAGCGCCAGGACGAAATCCTCGACCTGCTGGTGCGCCAGCAAAAGGCTGTGCTGATCGACCCGGTCGAACGCCAGACCGAAATGATCGATTAAGGAAGCCCAGACCATGACTCCACACCTGATGAAACTGCTGGGCCTGTCCGCCGCCCTCCTGGCGATCAGCCAGGGCGTGCGCGCCGACGAGGTGAAAGCCCCGACGTTCAGCGCCGAACCCTGCTGCCAGCTGTGCCCCGAGGCGCACGACGCCAGCCGCTACACCACCCGCTACCAGCAGAACTTCACCACGCTGGTGCAGGCCCAGGGCGACTGGCTGTTCCGTACCCGCGAAGACCTGCGCACCGAGTTCACCACCACGCCCGCCGGCTACAAACGCCTGCAGCAGGTGCACGACGCGTTCAAGAAACGTGGCGTGGAACTGGTCGTGGTCTACCAGCCGACCCGTGGCCTGGTGAACCGCAACATGCTCAAGCCCGAAGAAAAGGCCGCCTTCGACTACCAGAAGGCCCTGAGCAACTACCAAGCCATGCTCAAGCGCTTCGCCGGCATGGGCTACAACGTCCCCGACCTGTCGCCGCTGACCAACGAGCAACTGGCCGCCGCCGACCAGGGCAAGGACTTCTACTTCCGCGGCGACCAGCACTGGACGCCATATGGCGCCGAGCGCGCCGCCAAGATCGTGGCCGATACCGTGCACCACATGCCGGCTTTCGAAGGCATCCCGCGCAAGGAATTCGAAACCCACAAATCTGGGCGCATGGGCAAGACCGGCACCCTGCACAACGTCGCCGGCCAGCTCTGCGGCACCAGCTACGCCGTGCAGTACATGGACCAGTTCGCCACCGAGCCGAAAGGCGCCAGCGGCGGCGACGACCTGTTCGGCGACGGCGGCAATGCGCAGATCACCCTGGTCGGTACCAGCCACAGCGGCAAGAACTACAACTTCTCGGGCTTCCTCGAGCAGTACATCGGCGCCGACGTGCTCAACGTCGCCTTCCCTGGCGGTGGCCTGGAAGGTTCGATGATCCAGTACCTGGGCAGCGAGGAATTCCAGAACAACCCACCGAAGATCCTCATCTGGGAATTCTCGCCGCTGTATCGCCTGGACCAGGAAACCATCTGGCGGCAGATCCTCGGCCTGCTCGACGACGGTTGCGACGCGCGCCCGGCCCTGATGAGCGCCAGCAGCACACTCAAGCCTGGCAAGAACGAGCTGATGGTCAACGGCAAGGGCGGCGTGATCAAAGACCTGATCAACCGCAACCTGCAGATGGACGTCAAGTTCGAAGACCCTTCGGTCAAGGTGCTGCAAGCGACCCTCTGGTACCTCAATGGCCGCCACGAGGACATCAAGCTGGAGAAGCCGGAAACCTCCGACACCGACGGCCGCTTCGTCTTCCAGATGCGCGAGGACGAGGACTGGGCCAACCAGAACCTGCTGGCCTTCGAGGTCCAGGGGCCGGAAAACGGCACCCAGAAGGTCGAGGCCAAACTCTGCAAACGCAACAACTTCGCCGTGCCTGCGCACACCGCGCAAGCCGGCCAGTGAGGCGACCATGACCACGTTCAAGCACATCATCAGCCCCGCCCTGCTCGCCCTGGCCCTGGTCGGCGGCGCCGCGCATGCCGCGCTGGTGCCCCCTCAGGGCTACTACGAGGGGATCGAAAAGCTCAAGACCAGCGACGGTAAGTTCCGCTGTGAAGCGGCGCCCAAGCCTTACACCGGCGCGCTGCAGTTTCGCAGCAAGTACGAAGGCTCGGACAAGGCACGGGCGACCCTGAACCTGGACTCGGAACAGGCCTTCCGCGATTCCACCAAAGACATCACCACGCTTGAGCGTGGCGTCGCCAAGATGGTCAACCAGTACATGCGTGATGGCCGGCCGGCGCAGCTCGACTGCACCCTGACCTGGCTGGGGGCCTGGGCACGCGCCGATGCGCTGCTGTCCACCGACTACAACCACACCGGCAAGTCGATGCGCAAATGGGCGCTGGGCAGCATGAGCGGCTCATGGCTGCGCCTGAAGTTCTCCAATTCGCAGCCCCTGGCCGCGCACCAGACCGAAGCCGAGCAGATCGAGCGCTGGTTCGCCCGCCTGGCCGAACAGACCGTGCGTGACTGGAGCGACCTGCCGCTGGAGAAGATCAACAACCACAGCTACTGGGCCGCCTGGTCGGTGATGGCCACCGCCGTGGCCACCGACCGCCGCGACCTGTTCGACTGGGCCGTGAAGGAATACAAGGTCGGCGCCAACCAGATCGACGACCAGGGCTTCTTGCCCAACGAAGTCAAGCGCAAGCAGCGCGCCCTGGCCTACCACAACTACGCCCTGCCGCCGCTGGCGATGATCGCAAGCTTCGCCAAGGCCAACGGTGTGGACCTGCGCAGCGAGAACAACTTCGCCCTGCAGCGCCTGGGCGAAGGCGTGCTGGCCGGCGCCCGCGACCCGCGCCATTTCGCAGAGCGCGCAGGTGAAAAACAGGACATGAAAGACCTCAAGGTCGACAGCAAGTACGCCTGGCTCGAGCCCTGGTGCGCGCTGTACCAGTGCGTGGGCGACACGCTTGAGCGCAAGCACGGCATGCAGCCATTCGACAGCTTCAGGCTGGGCGGCAACCTGACCCGGGTCTATGACCCGAGCGCGGCTTCGAAGAAGTAACACCCCTGTCGGGGGTGATCTGTGTGGGAGCGGGCTTGCCCCGCGAAGGCGTCAGCAGCGACAACGCCTTTGCCCTTTCGGGCCTCTTCGCGGGACAAGCCCGCTCCCACAGGAAATGAGTTGCTCTCCAGTCATGAACTGGGGGGTTTGGGGGGCGCTTTGCCCTGGATGCTGTGAACAAATTAGGAGAACCGGGATGGTCTTCTCGTCCAACGTGTTCCTGTTCCTGTTCTTGCCGATCTTCCTCGGCCTGTACTACTTGAGCGGGCAACGCTATCGCAACCTGCTGTTGCTGGTCGCCAGCTACATCTTCTATGCCTGGTGGCGCGTGGACTTCCTCGCCCTGTTCGCCGGCGTGACCCTGTGGAACTACTGGATCGGCCTTAAAGTCGGCGCAGCAGGCGTACGCACCAAGCCGGCGCAGCGCTGGCTGCTGCTGGGCGTGGGCGTCGACCTGGCGATCCTCGGCTATTTCAAGTACGCCAACTTCGGCGTCGACAGCCTCAACGCGATCGTCAGCTCGTTTGGCCTGGAGCCGTTCATCCTCACCCACGTGCTGCTGCCGATCGGTATCTCGTTCTACATCTTCGAGTCGATCAGCTACATCATCGACGTGTACCGCGGCGACACCCCGGCCACCCGCAACCTGATCGACTTCGCAGCGTTCGTGGCGATCTTCCCGCACCTGATCGCCGGCCCCGTGCTGCGCTTCAAGGACCTGGTCGACCAGTTCAACAACCGTACCCACACCCTGGACAAGTTCTCCGAAGGCTGCACCCGCTTCATGCAGGGCTTCATCAAGAAAGTGTTCATCGCCGACACCCTGGCAGTGGTCGCCGACCATTGCTTCGCCCTGCAGAACCCGACCACCGGCGACGCCTGGCTGGGCGCCCTGGCCTATACCGCGCAGCTGTACTTCGACTTCTCCGGCTACAGCGACATGGCCATCGGCCTGGGCCTGATGATGGGCTTCCGCTTCATGGAGAACTTCAAGCAGCCGTACATCAGCCAGTCGATCACCGAGTTCTGGCGCCGCTGGCACATCAGCCTGTCGACCTGGCTGCGCGACTACCTGTACATCACCCTGGGCGGCAACCGCAAAGGCACCTTCAATACCTACCGCAACCTGTTCCTGACCATGCTGCTGGGCGGGCTGTGGCACGGCGCCAACTTCACCTACATCATCTGGGGCGCCTGGCACGGCATGTGGCTGGCCATCGAGCGGGCGCTGGGCCTCGACACCAACCCGCAGCGCTTCAACCCGGTCAAGTGGGCGTTCACCTTCCTGCTGGTGGTGGTTGGCTGGGTGATCTTCCGGGCCGAGAACCTGCACGTGGCCGGCCGCATGTACGGCGCCATGTTCAGCTTTGGTGAATGGCAGCTGTCGGAGCTCAACCGCGCCCAGCTCACCGGGTTGCAAGTAGCCACCCTGATCATCGCCTACCTCACCTTGGCGTACTTCGGCCTGCGCGACTTCTACCGCAATGCCAAGCCGACGCCGCAGGCGACCCCGGTGCAGATCAACGCCGACGGCTCGATTGGCCTGGACTGGACCCGGGTGATGACCCGCGTCCTGATCCTGCTGCTGTTCGTGGCCTCGATCCTCAAGCTTTCGGCGCAGAGCTACTCGCCGTTCCTTTACTTCCAGTTCTGAGGTTGATGACCATGACCCGGACATTACGCATTACCTATTCGCTGTCGTTCCTCGGCCTGCTGGTCGGCATGGGCGCCTGGTCCACTGGCGGCCTGGACAGCTTCCAGCGCACCGCGCAGATGACCTTGCTCAACGGCAAGCTGGCCAAGGCCGCCGAGACCCACTACGACGAGCAGTTCCCGATCAAGCGCCTGGGCACCAACCTCTGGGCGGCACTGGACTTCAAGCTGTTCAACGAAGGGCGCCCAGGCGTGGTGCTGGGCCGCGACCAATGGCTGTTCAGCGATGAAGAGTTCAAACCCACCGCCGGTGCCGAGCAACTGATGCAGGAAAACCTGGCGCTGATCCGTGGCGTGCGCGACACCCTGCAGCAGCATGGCAGCCAGCTGGTGCTGGCGATCGTGCCGGCCAAGGCGCGGGTCTACTCGGAGTATGTGGGCAAGGAGTTGCCAGCCAGCCTGCATGACGACCTGTACAACCAGTTTCATGCCCAGGCCCGCCAGGCCAACGTGTTCGCCCCGGACCTGATGGCGCCCCTGGAGCAGGCCAAGGCCCGTGGCCAGGTATTCCTGCGCACCGACACCCACTGGACGCCGATGGGCGCCGAAGTCGCCGCACAGGCGCTGGCCGAAGCGGTCAGCCGCCAGAGCTTGCTCAATGGTGACCCCCAGGCCTTCATCACCGAAGCCGGCAATACCGCGCCGTACAAGGGCGACCTGACCAACTTCCTGCCACTCGACCCGCTGTTCAGCAACCTGTTACCGGCGCCGGACAACCTGCAGCAACGCACAACACGCCCAGCCGAAACCGAAGGCGAGGCAGGCGATGCGCTGTTCGCCGACAGCCAGATTCCGGTCGCACTGGTAGGCACCAGCTACAGCGCCAACCCGCACTGGAACTTCCTCGGTGCCCTGCAGCAAGCCCTGCACAGCGACGTCGCCAACTACGCCGAAGACGGCCATGGCCCGCTGCTGCCGATGCTCAAGTACCTGCAAAGCGATGCTTTCAAAAATGCCGCGCCACAAGTGGTGGTGTGGGAATTCCCCGAACGTTATCTGCCCATGAAAAACGACCTCAGCAGCTTTGATCCGCAGTGGATCGCGCAGCTGAAAAACACCCGTAAATCCGAAGAAAACCTGGCCCTGTCGTCCACCCGGACGAACCACTGATCGATAGAGAGGAACACGCACATGACTACCAAAACTTCCATTGCCAAAGCCCTCACCCTCGCGGCCGGCCTTTCCCTTGCTTCGATGCAGGCCTTCGCCGGCGCCGATGCCGCGCTGTATGGCCCGACCGCGCCGAAAGGCTCGACCTTCGTGCGCCTGTACAACGCTGCCAGCGCCCCGGCCGCCGCCTCGGTCGGCAACACCCAGATCAAACAAGTCGGCGCCCAGGCCAGCAGCGACTTCAGCTTCCTGCCCGGTGGCGACTACACCGCCCAGGTCGGCGGCAAGAGCGTCCCGGTCAAGCTGGCCTCGGACAAGTACTACACCCTGGTCAACAGCGGCAGCGGCAACCCGCAACTGATCGAAGAGCCACCGTTCAAGAACAAGCAGAAAGCCCTGGTACGCGTACAGAACCTCAGCGACCAGTCGCTGACCCTGAAGACCGCCGATGGCAAGACTGAAGTGGTCACCCCGGTAGCAGCCAAAGGCCGTGGCGAGCGTGAGATCAACCCGGTCAAGGTCAACCTCGCCCTGTATGCAGGTGACAAGAAAGTCAGCGACGTCAAACCCGTCGCCCTGGAACGCGGCGAAGCTGCCGTGCTGTACGTCACCGGCTCGGGCAGCAGCCTGTCGCCGGTCTGGGTCACCCGCCCAGTGTCCACCCACTGATCCCCTGCCTCGTTAACGACCTTATTGGAGAAACATCATGATCCCGGTAATTCTTTCTGGTGGTAGCGGTTCGCGTCTTTGGCCTCTGTCGCGCAAGCAGTTCCCCAAGCAGTTCCTGGCCCTGACCGGTGAACACACGCTGTTCCAGCAAACCATCCAGCGCCTGGTGTTCGAAGGCATGGATGCGCCGATCGTGGTCTGCAACAAGGACCACAAGTTCATCGTCCAGGAGCAGCTCGGCGCGTTGAAACTTGAAACCCAGGCCATCCTGATGGAGCCGTTCGGCCGCAACACGGCGCCCGCCGTGGCGATGACCGCGATGAAGCTGGTCAGCGAAGGCCGCGACGACTTGATGCTGGTGTTGCCTGCCGACCACGTGATCGACGATCAGAAAGCCCTGCAGCGCGCCCTGGCCCTGGCCACCGTGGCCGCCGAGCGTGGCGAGATGGTGCTGTTCGGCGTGCCGGCGACCAAGCCTGAGACCGGCTATGGCTACATCCGCTCCAGCCAGGACGCACTGCTGCCAGAAGGCGTGGCGCGGGTTGCGCAGTTCGTCGAAAAACCCGATGAAAAACGCGCCGCCGAGTTCGTCAAGGCCGGTGGCTACTTCTGGAACAGCGGCATGTTCCTGTTCCGCGCCAGCCGTTTCCTCGAAGAGCTGAAAAAGCACGACGCCGACATCTACGACACCTGTGTGCTGGCCTTGGAACGCAGCCAGGAAGAAGACGATGTGTTGAGCATCGACGAAGCCACCTTCGCCTGCTGCCCGGACAACTCCATCGACTATGCGGTGATGGAGAAGACCCAGCGTGCCTGCGTGGTGCCGATGTCGGCGGGCTGGAGCGACGTGGGCTGCTGGTCGTCGCTGTGGGAAGTGCACGACAAGGACGACAACGGCAACGTCACCAAAGGCGATGTGGTGGTGCAGGACAGCCGCAACTGCATGATCCATGGCAATGGCAAGCTGGTATCGGTGATCGGCCTCGAGAACATCGTCGTGGTCGAGACCAAGGACGCCATGATGATTGCCCACAAGGACAAGGTCCAAGGCGTCAAGCAGATGGTCAAGACCCTGGACGAGCAGGGCCGCAGCGAGACCCAGAACCACCTGGAAGTGTACCGCCCATGGGGCTCGTACGACTCGGTGGACATGGGCGGCCGCTTCCAGGTCAAGCACATCACCGTCAAGCCGGGCGCCAGCCTGTCGCTGCAGATGCACCACCACCGCGCCGAGCACTGGATCGTGGTGTCCGGCACTGCCGAAGTGACGTGCGACGAGAACGTGTTCCTGCTGACCGAGAACCAGTCGACCTACATCCCGATCGCCTCGATCCACCGCCTGCGCAACCCAGGCAAGATCCCACTGGAGATCATCGAAGTGCAGTCTGGCAGCTACCTGGGCGAGGATGATATCGAGCGCTTCGAGGACGTCTACGGGCGCACCTCGACGCCGGTCGAGCGTGGTGTTTCGGTGAAAACCATCGCGCAGTAAGTGAAACCCCGGGGCCGCACCTGCAAAGGTCACACGATCCGGCAGGAGCGGCCTTGTGTCGCGAAAGGAGGGCAAAGCCCTCCCGCTTTTGAGCCCTCCCCCATTTCAAGCTACGATGGTCAGACCCCGCGCAACCAAGGTCTGCAAGCCCCATGATCATCGGTGCCTTCCTCATCCTCACCTGGCTGGTGCTGCTGCTGCGCTACCCGGCCAAAGCCCTGCCGATATCCCTGGCCGCTGTCTGTGGCCTGGGCCTGGTCGCCCTGTTCGTCGCCTGGCAAGACACCCGCGAAGCCACGCAACTGGCACGCCTGGACCTGCGCCTGAGCTACGCCCCTGACAAGTGCCCCGCCGACCGCGCGCTGCACGTACACATGAAAAACGGCAACAAAGTCCCGCTCACCGAGCTGCGATGGCGCGTGGGCGCGTATGCGCCGGGCGATACCGTCAACCTTGCCGAAAACACCTACAGCGCGCCGCGTTATCGCGGGCCGGGTGAGCTGCAACCGGGTGCCGAATGGAACGATTGCCTGCCGGTACCGCCTCTGCGTTCCGGCTACCGGGCACAGACGCTGGAGTTTCGTGCCGAGCGGCTGCAAGGTACATTTGCCAATTGACGCATTGCCTGCCTCGCGAAGAGGCCGGTGCAGGCCACACACAATTCCCAGACCCAAGGCCCTCCCCATGCCCACCGTCCTGATCACCGGTTGTTCCAGCGGCATCGGCCGCGCCCTGGCCAACGCCTTCCGCGATGCCGGCCACGAGGTCTGGGCCACCGCCCGCAAGCCTGAAGACGTCGAGCAGTTGTCCGCTGCCGGCTTCACCGCCCGGCAACTGGACGTCAATGACAGCGATGCCCTGACGCAACTGGCCGATGAGCTGCAAGCGCGCCACGCCGGCCTCGACATCCTGATCAACAACGCCGGCTACGGCGCCATGGGCCCGCTGCTCGACGGCGGCGTAGACGCTATGCGCCAGCAATTCGAAACCAACGTATTCGCCGTGGTCGGCGTGACCCGCGCGCTGTTCCCGCTGCTGCGTCGCGCACGCGGGCTGGTGGTGAACATCGGCAGCGTTTCCGGGGTGCTGGTCACGCCATTCGCCGGTGCCTATTGCGCTTCCAAGGCCGCGGTCAACGCCCTGAGCGATGCCCTGCGCCTGGAGCTGGCGCCGTTTGGCATTCGGGTGATGGAAGTGCAACCGGGGGCGATCGCCTCGCAGTTCGCCAGCAATGCCCAGCGCCAGGCCGAGCAGGTACTGGCGGCGGATTCTCCGTGGTGGCCGCTGCGCGAGTACGTCCAGGCACGCGCCCGGGCGTCGCAGGACCGGCCGACGCCGGCAGCCGTGTTTGCCCAAGGGGTGCTGGCGGCCACGCGCAAAACGGCGGTGCCTGCGGTGGTGAGGTTGGGCAATGGCAGCACAGCGTTGCCGCTGATCGCCAGGCTGTTGCCGCGGCGGCTGCTGGGCTGGGTGTTGCGCAAGCGGTTCGGCTTGCTGCGTCCGCTTTGATGTTTGGCCAGCACAGCCAGCGCAACCGTCACACCTTTTTCGACGGCTGAGTATCAAACGCCTGCCAGCCCCCGCCCAGCGCCTTGTACAACCCCACCAAGGCCTGGGAAACCGCTGCCGAGCTGTCGATCCACTGCTCTTCGCTGGCCAGCAACGCACCCTGAACCGTCAGCACATTGAGAAAGTCCACCGCCCCTTCCACATACTGGCGCTGGGCAGTCTCCAGGGCGATGCGGTTCTGCCGCACCGCCTCGGCCAGGTGGTCGCGGCGCAACTGGCTGGCGTTGTACAGGCGCAGCACATCGTCGATCTCATGCCAGGCGCCGAGCACCACCTTGCGGTAGTTGAGCGCCGCTTCCTGCTGCTGCGCCTCGCGCAACTCCAGCGTGCCTTTAAGCCGCCCCCCTTCGAAGATCGGCAACGACAGTTGCGGGCCGAAGGCGAAGCGGCGCGAGTCCCAGCCGCCGAAGTCGGACAGCTGCATGGCCTGGAACCCCATGCTGCCCGACAGCCGAATGCTCGGGTAGAAGTCGGCCTTGGCCACACCGATGCTGGCGGTTGCCGCGTGCAACCGCGCCTCGGCCTGGCGAATGTCCGGGCGGCGCTCAGCCAACTCGGACGGCAAGCCGATGGCGAACTGTTGTTGCGGCGCGGGCAGTTCACCGCCTTCGAGCAGCTGCGCCTGCAGGCTGCGTGGCGGTTCGGCCGCGAGCAGGCTGAGGGCGTTGATCAGGTCGTCGCGGCGGGCCTCCAGGCTGGGCAGGCGGGCTTCGATCGAAGCGACCTGGGCACTGGCCTGGGCCACGTCGAGGCGGGTGGCGACACCTTCGGCCTGGCGGTTTTCAGACAGCTTCAAGCTGTGCTGCGCCACCTTCAGGTTGTCACGGGTGACATCGAGCGTGTGCTGTACCGCACGCAATTGAATGTAGTTGCCGGCGGTTTCCGACAGCAGCACCAGCAGCACGCCACGGCGGTCGTTCTCGGCCACTTCGACCGTCGCATCGGCAGCCTCGACATGGCGCCGCACGCGGCCCCAGAGGTCCAGCTCCCAACCCGCGACCAGGTCACCCTGCCACAGGTTGAAGGCAGACTTACCGGCATGGCCAGAGGGGTCGCTCAGGCCTTCGGCGCTGTTGCGAGCACGGCTGTAGCCCGCGTTCACATCCACCGAAGGCACTTCGTCCGCCGCCACCGTACTGCGCAGGGCGCGGCTTTGCAGCAGGCGTGCACTGGCCATCTGCAGGTCCAGGTTGCGTTCGGTGACCTGCTGGATCAGCGCGCTGAGGCGGGCATCGTGAAAGGTTTCCCACCAGCGCAGCTCCAGCGGCTCGGCTTGCGGCTGGCTTGCTGCGGCCTCGCCTTGCAGCGCCGCCCACTGTTGCGGGGCCTGGCTGGCGGGGCGCTGGAAGTCCGGCCCCAGGGTGCAGCCGGCCATGAGCACAGCCAGCAACAACGGGCTCAAGCGTAATGCTGGCTTCATCGCGCGCTCACCTCTTTGCCCTCGAGCTTGTCGCCACGGGTATCGATGGTGGCTTCCACCGACATGCCCACGCGCAGCCGTGCAAGCAGCGCCTGGCCGTCATCGAAGACGATCTTCACCGGAATGCGCTGCACCACCTTGGTGAAGTTGCCGGTGGCATTGTCGGGTTTGACGGCGGCAAAGGTGACCCCGGTGGCCGGCGCAATACTCTCGACATGGCCCTTGAGTTGCTCGCCAGAGAAGGTGTCGACCGTGATGCTCACCGGCTGACCAGGCTGCACGTGGGTCAGCTGGGTTTCCTGGAAGTTGCCGACCACATAGGCCTGCTGCAACGGCACCACCGACAACAGGCGAGCACCCGGGTTGACATAGGCGCCCACGCGCAAGGCACGCTCACCGACCATGCCGTCCACCGGTGCGGTGATGCGCGTGTAGGACAGGTCCAGCAGGGCCTTTTCCAGCCCGGCTTCAGCACGCTTGAGCTGGCCATCGGCACTGGCCACCTGGGCGGTGAGGATATCCACCTGTTTGCGTGTCGCCAGCAAGGCCGCCTGGGTATTGGCCAGGCGCGCACGGGCCTGGTCGACCCCACTGCGCGCTTGCTGCGCGTTCTGCACGGTGCCGGCGCCCTGCTCGGCCAGGCGGCTGTAGCGGTTGACTTCATGATCGGCGAAGGCGGTTTCGGCCTGGGCCGCTTTTACCGCGGCCTCGGCCTGGGCGATCAGTGCCGCCTGGCGCTCCAGCGTGGCGCGGGCGTCGGCGCTCTGCGCCTTGGCCACCAGCAATTGCGCCTGGGCAGCGTCGAGCGCGGCCTGGTAGTCGCGGGCATCGATGGTCGCCAGCAACTGGCCGGCCTTGACCTGCTGGTTGTCCTCGACCAGCACCTCCTTGATAAAGCCTGCGACTTTGGGCGCGACCACGGTGTAGTCGGCGATCACGTAGGCGTCGTTGGTGCGCTGGCGGTGGTCACTGCCAAACATCCAGGGGCCGACGATGCCGGCCAGCACGGCCACGGCGAGCACCGAGCCGATGATGATTGTCTTGCGGTTGTTGGTCATCTCAAGTTCTCGAATTCATTCACGGGCTCAAGCCACCGCACGCGGCGGGAAGATCCGGGTAGGCACGAAGGGGATCAGGCAGATCAAAGCGACGGCGATGCAGGCCATCACCAGGTACTGGTCGGCCGAGGTCAGTACCTGGGCCTGTTCATGAATGCGTCGGGCAAGGCCGGTGGCGCTGCCATCGATCAACGGCGCGTTGCCCAGGCTGTCGACCAGGTGGTTGGAATGAAAATGCCGGCGCACGGTGCCCAGGGCATCCAGCAGGCCACCGGCAATCACCGCCGACAGCCCTTTGACCGTGTTGAACCAGGCCGAGGCGAACGGGCCCTCCTGCGGGGTCATGCCATTGGTGGAAAGCATCAGCAACGGCAACACCGCCATCGGCTGGCCAAACACCTGCAGCAGGTAGAAGGGGTAGAAATCGCCGCGAATCCATTCGGAGGTCAACAGGCTGCAGCCCACGCACGACACCGCCAGCATGCCAAGCCCGATCGCCAGCACCCAGCGGCAATCCACCACGCGCAGGTTGCACAGCGCGGCCGTGAGCGGCAGGGCGATGAGTTGCGGCATGGCCACCAGCATCATCAGCGGGCTGGTCTGCGCCGGGCGGTAGCCCTGGATCTGCGCCAGGTAGGCTGACGGGATGGTGCCCACGCCAGACAACACGACCAACACGCCGGCCAGGGTCAACAAGGCAAAACTCAGGTTGCGCCGCGAGAGCATGCGCAGCTGGAAGAACGGCAGCGGCTCGGACCATTCGTTGTACATGAACAGCACCAGCAACAGCAGGCCGCCCCCCAGCAGCCAGCAGATCAGCGGCGAGTCGAACCAGCCCCAGCGGTCACCCAGCGACAAGCCGAGGACGATGCAACTGATGGCCGGCAGGCCAAGCAGCACGCCACGCCAGTCGAGCTGCTTGAAGCGTTCGAGGCGCAGTGGGTCTTGCGGCAGGCCCCAGCCGACACAAGCCATGGCCAGCAGCGACGGCAGGATGATCTGCCAGAACGCCCACTGCCAGCCGACATACTCGGTCCACAGGCCTGCCAGCGGCGTGCCGAGGTTCGGCCCGAAGGTGGCGGTCAGGGCATAGCAGGCCAGGCCATAGACCTTGATGCCCGGTGGCAGAAAGCGCAGTGCGACGCTCATCAGCATCGGCGGCAAGGCGCCAGAGGCGAAACCCTGCAGCACCCGCAGCAGCATCAGGCTGTGCAGGTTGGGGGCGAAGGGTTGCAGCAGGCCCAGCACGGCGAACAGGCCGACGGCAGACAGGGTGAAGCGGCGCAGCGAAAAGGTCGTGGCGAGCCAGGGTGCGAAGGCCATCGCCGACACCGACGCAGCGCTGTACACGGCCAACAGCCAGGCGCCCTCGTCGGCACCGATGCCCATGGCGCCACGGATGTCGTTGAGGGAAATCTTGGTCACCGCCTCGTTGAGGCCGGCGCATAACACCGCGAGCAACACGCCGAACAGCCCCACCACCACCTGCAGGCCGAACGCCGACTGCGCAGGGGCGGCCGGCGCAGGGGCGGCGGCCAACGCAGCAGAAGGCGCGGTCAGGGAACTCATGGGATACATCTCCAGCAACAATTTTAGGGCTGGAGCAAGTCTAAGAAGATCGAATGCTGACGAAAACTGACTTGTTGGCAGCTTTATATTGCGTCAGACGCAATTGATGGTGCGCTCACGGGTCCAACCGGCCACACGCCCTCAAGGTCTGGCGCAGCCACCGATGCGCTGGGTCGTTGTCGAACCGCGGGTGCCAGGCCTGCATTACATTGACTTTTGCCAGCGGCACCGGGATCTCGAACGAGCGCAAGGGCAGCTTCAAGCGCTGCACGCTGTTGAGGATATTGGCCGGTATCGGCAGGATCAGGTCCGAATCCGGCAACGAGAACATCGCCGAGTGGAAGCTGGTGGTGATCAACGCCACGCGCCGCTCCACCTTGTGCTGGGCCAACGCCTCATCGATCGGCCCATTGGCCCGGCCGCGGCGCGACACACTGATCTGCGGGTAGGCGGCAAAACGCTCAGGAGTGATCGGGGCGTCGAAGATCGGGTGCCCCACACGCGCCAGGCCCACGAAGTAGGTGTTGAACAGGCTCTGCACCTTGATTTCCGGGCCCAGCTCAATGGCCGAGCTGATGATCAGGTCGATGTGCCCGTTGCGCAGCACCGCATCATCATCGCCACTACCTTCCGGCACGAAACGCAGCACCGTACGCGGCGCCTGGGCCAGCATCATGCGCAGCAACTGGGCACCGTACAGGGCAATGAACAGGTCGTTGGTGCGGATGTTGAAGGCACGGTCCAGGTTCACCAGGTCGACATCGTCGCGGCTGCGAAACACCTGCCCAGCCTGCTCCACCAGGCCATGCACCTGCTCGCGCAAGGCCAGCGCACGGGGGGTGGGCACCAGGCCACGGCCGGCGCGTACCAGAATCGGGTCACCCAGCGCATCGCGAATGCGCCCCAAGGTGCGGCTCATGGCCGCCGGGCTCAGGTTCATGCGCTGCGCCGCGCCCACCACGCTGCCCTCGTCGAGCAAGGCATCGAGGGCGACGAGCAGGTTCATGTCCGGGAGTTGCATGGCCGTTTTCCGTTACAGCTGTGGGAAAGGCGATGGTAGCAGGTTGGTTGATTGCGTCTGACGCAATAAGGTCGTGCGTGAGGGAGCATTTATTCGGGGTGCGGGATGGGCCATAAGTGACGCAGTGGCTGTACAGCCAACCGACTAGCCAGCTTCGACAAGGATTCACATGCCCAGCACCGTCTTGATTGCCATCGATGCCTCCCCTGCTGCTGCCGCCCTGCTCACCCTCGCCCGCCGCTACTGCCGCCCTGACGAACATGAACTGCACGTGCTGCTGGCCATCGACACCACCTTTACCGTGCACGACCAACCTGCGCCCTATACCGCCGAGGAACTGGAGGAATACCCGGCTGCCTGCGAGGAGCAGCACTTGGGCGAAAGCGCCGTGGCGGATGCCGTGCGTGTGTTGCAAAAGGCGGGTTTTGCCAGCCAAGGGGCCATGGTGGCCGGGCAGCCGGTGGAGGTTATCGTTGGCCAGGCGCAGGAGCTGGGGTGCGAGTTGATCATCATGGGGCACCGGCATTTGTCGCGATTGGGGCGGTTGCTGGATCCGTCGATCAGCGCGAAGGTGATTGACCGGGTCGAGGTGCCGGTGTTGGTGGGGGTTGCGGGGTAGAGATTGGGGGTGCGCCTGCGAGGGTTCGCCTTGAGTTTTGCAGCGCCCATGAGATCGAGCGCCGCGCGGGCGGCGCTCGATCTCATGGGCGCCAGAAGGGTTGCGGCGAACACTGGGGCAAACACCTCACTCCTCACCCGGCTTCACCACCACCGTACAGGTCGTCCCCGCCGCCAGCAAAAACCCTTCTGGCACTTCATCAATGTGAATCCGCACAGGCACCCGCTGCGCCAGCCGCACCCAGTTGAAGGTGGGGTTCACGTCAGCAATCAGCTCGCGGCTCTGCGGGTTGTCGCGATCATAAATACCGCGGGCGATGCTCTCCACATGGCCGGTGATGCGCTCGCCGCTCATCATCTGCAACTCGGCCCGATCACCTACCTTTACATGCGGCAGCTTGGTCTCTTCGAAAAAGCCGTAGACCCAGAATGAGTGCTCATCGACCACCGCCATCACCGCCTCACCGGTGCGCGCATAGTCGCCCTTGTGAATGTTCAGGTTGGTCACGTAGCCATCCACCGTGGCCACGATATGCGTGCGCTTGAGGTTCAGCTCGGCCGCCGCCAGCTCGGCCAGGGCCTGTTGATAATCCGCCTGGGCCGAGTTGGCGATGTTGCTGGCGTCGTCGCGGTTTTCCTTGGAGATCACCAAGTTGTCCATGTCGGCCCGGCGCTTGGCGTTGACCTTGCGCATCTCCCAGGTGGCCTTGCGCGAGGCGACCAGGGCCTTGGCCTGGTCGACGGCCAGCTGATAGTGCTCAGGGTCGATCTGGATCAGCAGGTCGCCCTTCTTCACCCGCTGGTTGTCCTTGACCGGCACACCCACCACATAGCCCGGCACGTCGGCGGCGACGTTGATGATGTCGGCACGCACACGGCCGTCGCGGGTCCACGGCGTGGTCATGTAGTGCAGCCACAACTGGCGGCCGATCGCCACGGCAGCCACCAGCACCAGCAGGGTGGCGATCAGGCTGAAGAACTTTTTCATCGAGGGTTTCTCACCAGTAGACAGACAGCGCCAGGGCGCCGAAAAGGCAGACGAACAGGCTCAGGCGCAGCAGCGCCGGGTGCCAGAAGAAGCGGTAGCCGTCATGGCTGGCGATGAAGCGGTCCAGGCCCCAGGCCAGGCCCAGGGCGAACAGGAACATCAGGGTCATGGTGGGCATGTACACGCCATGGAAGGCGATCTCACGGGGCATGATTTCACGGGGCATTGTGCAATCCTTTCGCCGGTGCCAGCGGCGACTGAGGGTCCAGCAGGGAAGAACGGATGAAGTGCAGGTAGCTTTGCGCGCGGCGCAGCACCGAGGTGTCGAAGTGCCGGGCGAACGGCTCATCGGTGGCCTGCACGCGGCTGATGGCGTGGTCCACCGCCACCAGGGCGCGCTCGTGGTTGCTGGCGCTGGGCTGCAGGAACAAGCGCGCCAGCGCCCGGCCCATGACGCGAATGGCCTGACGCCACGGCTGGGATTCGGCATACGCCGGATGGATCGGCGCGCGGGCCTGCTCCTTGCGCAGTTCGATGATGGCGTGGCCGACCTCCAGCACGGTGAACATCCAGCCCATCAGCTCGCTCTGCACCTTCGGTTTGCCGGCCGCCAGGCCATAGGCCTGGTGCAGCAGGTCGCGGGTGCGGCTCTCGAAGGCCGAGCCCAGGCCTCGCAAGCGGCCGCTGATGGCGAACAGCACCTGCTCGCGCAGCTCCTGCTCCAGCCGGCTCCACAGCCAGCGGCTGTTGGGCGGCAGGATGATCGCCCCGGCTGCGGCGCAGACGAACATGCCGATGACCATGCCGATGTAATCGTTGATGAAGGTGTAGGGGTCGTAGACGGTCAGGTTGTTCGGCACCGAACCGATGGCGAAAAACACCAGCAAACCGATGCCGTAACCGGCATAGGCAGGCCGCGACGAGAGGAACGCCCCAAGCACGAAGACCGGCGCCAGGACCATGCACAGCAGCGGGAAGCCGTCGATCCAGGGGAATACGAAGAACGTCTCGAAGAAGCCGACAAAGGCCCCGATCGCCGTGCCGCAGGCCATCTGGAACGACATGCGCTTGGGGTTCGGCGAAGCCGCCGACAGGCCCACGGTGACCGTGGCGATCAGCGTCATCATGCCGCCGCTGGGCCAGTCGCTGAGCAACCAGTAGCTGCCCAACAGCAACAGCACCGCCGAAGCGCGCACACCGGCCGCCAGTGACACCAGCCAGCTGGTCTGCGCCACATAGGGCTCGTCCCACTGCTCGCGCTGATGCGTGTGCGCGGCCAGCGAGGCATGGGTCTCGGCATAGCTGTACATCTCGTCGACGAAGCGGTAGAGCAGCTCGAAAGCGGTATGGAAGTCGAGCAGGTCGGACTCGCTGGGTGCGGTCTGCTGGTACTCGGTGCGCAGCCCACGCACCTGGGCTTGCAGGCCCTCTTTATAGGCGGCCAGCTCCAACGTCAGGCGCAGCGCGTCCGAGTCGGTCAAGGCGCGGCCCACGTAGGGTTCAAGCAACGCGACCAAGGTGTTCAGGCCGGGCTCGATGGCGCTGACGATCTGCAATGGGCCACGTGCGCGCAGGCGTTCGAGCAACCGGTGCAGGGCGTTGAAGCGCGTGGTGATGGCCATGAATTCGCTGTTCATGCGCACCAGCCGGCCAGAGCGCCTGCGCATGTGCGGGTCTTCGAAGGCGGTGACGTTACGCAGGCTCTCCAGGCCCACGGCCTCGGCAACGAAGCGCACGTTGCTGGTTTCGAAACGGTCACGCTGGCTGTCGCCACGCAAGGCTTCGACCACCACCCCGGCAAACACGCCGAAGCGCTGGTACAGGGCGTTGCGCATGGCCGCACTGGCCGACTGCGGCAAAATCGCGGCGCTGACAAAGGTTGAAACGAGAATTCCCAGGGCGATCTCCAGCACCCGCCACACAGCAGCCATGAAGGCCTGGTCGGGGTGTTGCAGCACCGGCAAGCCGATCATCGCTGCGGTGTAGCCGGCCAGCACGAAACCATAGGCACGGAAGGTGCGGTAGCGCATGGCGCCCGCCGAGCACAGGCCGACCCACAGGGCCAGGCTGGGCAGGAACAGCTCGGTGTTCTGCGGGAAGATGGCGATCAACGCAACCATCATCGCCGAACCTGCCAGGGTGCCGAGCACCCGGTAGAAGCTCTTGGCGAACACGTGCCCGCTTTGCGGCTGCATGACGATGAACACGGTGATCATCGCCGTGCGCGGCTGCGGCAGTTCCAGGCGCATGGCCAGCCACAGGGTGATGAAGGCGGCAGCCAGCACCTTGAAGATGTAGACCCAGGTCACACCATCGGTGCGCGCCCAGGCAAAGAAGCCCCGGCGCCACTCCAGGCTCTGCAGCCAGCGCACGGGCAGACTGGAAGTGCTCATTCGGCGTTATCCGGCTGCTTGTCGAAAACGGCCAGGGTGGCCGGGGTTTTCGGCGCAGCCTGGCGCCCTGGCTGCGGCACGTCCTGGCCCGCTTGCAGGCCGCCACCCAGGGCTGTGACCAGCTCGGCATGGGCGACCAGGCGGGCGGCCTGCACCTGCTGCTGCACCTGCTGCTGACGGAACAGCAAGGTTTGCGCGTTGAGCACATTGAGGTAGTCGGTCAGGCCACGCTGGAAGGCGACCATGGCGATGTCGTAGGTCTTCTGCGCGGCGGCGACCGATTCGGCGGCGAAGTGCGACTGTTCTTTCATCGACTCACGGCGGATCAACTGGTCGGAAATGTTTTTCAGCGCTCCGATCACGGTCTGGTTGTAACGCGCCACGGCCATGTCATAGCCCGCCGAAGCGACGCCCAGCTGCGAGCGCAGGCGGCCACCGTCGAAGATCGGCAGGCTGATGGCCGGGCCGACGTTGTAGTTGAACTTGCGCCCGGTGAGAAACTCCAGCGGGCCGCCGCCGGTGGCCATGAAGCCCAGGCTGCCGACCAGGTCGACATTGGGGAAGAAGCCGGCATGCGCCACGTCGATGCCGCGGGCTTGCGCGGCCACCTGCCAACGGCTGGCCACCACGTCCGGGCGCTGGCCCACCAGTTCGGCGGGCAGTGCCGAGGGCAGCTTCAGCGGGTCGCCGAGGGTCAGGCTCGGGCGCTCGATCTGCGCGCCGTCGCCCGGCCCTTTGCCGGCCAAGGCGGCCAGCTGGTTGCGGGTCAGGGCGATGTCTTCGTTGAGGCTGTCGAGCTGGCGATGGGTTTCCGGCAGCGGCGCTTGCGCCTGGCTGACTTCGAAATGGGTACCGATGCCCGCGTCCAGCCGGCGCTTGGCCAGGGCCAGAATCTGCTCTTGCTGCTCGAGCTCGGCCTTGACGATATCGCGCTGGGCAAAATGCAGGCTCAGTTGAATGTAGGCACGCACCACGTTGCTCTGCAGCTCGAGCTGCGCCTGACGGGCCTCGGCCACGCTCATGTGCGCCTGGTCCACGGCCTGTTCACTGGCATTGCGTTCGCGGCCCCAGAGGTCGAGGGCATAGCTGAAACCGAGGGCGGCATTGTTGTCCCAGGTATTGGCGCCCGACAGCGCGCCAGGGCCGTAGAACGGGTCCTCAGGCCAATTGTGGCGCTTGAGTGACGCCTGGCCGTTGGCCTGCAGTTTTTCCGCCGACTCGACCACACCGGCCATGGCCTTGGCCTCGCGCACCCGCGCCATGGCCATGGCCAGGTTCGGGCTGCCTTCGACGGCCAGTGCAACCCAGCGGTTCAGCTGCGGGTCGCGGTAGGCCTGCCACCACTGCTGGTCGGGCCAGTGCGCGTCAGTGGCGGCTTCGCGTATCGCCGCGTCGGTCGTCAGGGTGTTGGCGTGCAACGTCTTGCTTTGCGGGGCGATGCCCCAGGTTCCGATACAGCCGCTCAAGGTGAGGCTAAGGGCACAGGCACTGAACACTTGAAGCGTTCTGATGATGCGACGCGGCACAGCTGCGATTTCCCGAGGAAGAGGTGGAGGGGCCGAGCAATTCTAGGGGGCCGCAGGACTGGCGATAAGCGCATATTCCTGCGAATCTTTGTTACCAAACGCGCGATAATCAGCCTTTGGTCGAAGGTAACTTTTAATAACTTCGTCGTTACTTCGTGACACAATTTTGTCCTCTACCTTGAGAGCGACCCATGGACACCCTGCAAAATATGCGTGCTTTCAGTTGCGTAGCCCAACTTGGCAGCTTCACGGCTGCGGCGGCGCAGCTGGATACGACCACCGCGAACGTGTCGCGGGCGGTCTCCAATCTGGAAGCCCATCTGCAAACACGGCTGCTCAACCGCACCACCCGCCGCATCGCGTTGACCGAGGCTGGCAAGCGCTACCTGATGCGCTGCGAACAGATTCTTACCTACGTTGAAGAAGCCGAAGCCGAGGCCAGCGACGCCCATGCCCGCCCGGCCGGGCAGTTGAAGGTCCACTCGATGACCGGGGTCGGCCAGCATTTCGTGGTCGATGCCATCGCCCGCTATCGCGAATCGCACCCGGACGTGACCTTCGACCTGACCATGGCCAACCGCGTGCCGGACCTGCTCGACGAAGGCTACGACGTGTCCATCGTGCTGGCCACCGAGCTGCCGGACTCGGGCTTCGTGTCGCAGCGCCTGGGCATCACCTACAGCATCGTCTGTGCCTCGCCCGCCTACATCGCGCGCAACGGCATCGCGCACAAGCCTGCCGACCTGCTCAAGCACGCCTGCCTGCGCATGGTCAGCCCGGTGATTCCGCTGGAAAAGTGGCTGTTCGACGGCCCGGAAGGCCAGGAAATGGTCAACATCAGCACCTCGCCGTTCCAGGTGAACACGGCAGACGCCATGAAAACCGCAATCCGCAGCGGCATGGGGGTGGGCGTGCTGCCGATCTATTCGGCCATCGAGGGCCTGCGTGATGGCAGCCTGGTGCGGGTGCTGCCCGAGTACCGGTTGCAGGAGCTGAACCTGTACGCCATCTACCCGTCGCGCCAGTACCTGGATGCCAAGATCAAGACCTGGGTCGAGTACCTGCGCAACTCGCTGCCGGAAATTCTTGCAGCCCATGAGGCAGACCTGAAAACCCATCAGGTGCTGATCGCCAACTGAAAGTAGCTGCAAGCCATAAGCTTCAAGCCGCAAGAAAAAGCAGATCGTCGCAAGCGCGGCTTTTTCTTGTGGCTTGAAGCTTGTAGCTTGTAGCTTTTCTTGTGGAAGTTGCCCGATGAAAAAGACCGTCCTGGCCTTCAGCCGTATCACCCCGGCCATGGCCGAGCGCCTGCAGCAAGACTTCAACGTAATCCTGCCGAACCCCAAGCTCGGCGACATCAGCGCCCAGTTCAACGAAGCCCTGCCCGAGGCCCACGGGCTGATCGGCGTCGGCCGCAAGCTTGGCCGTGCGCAGCTTGAGGGCGCGGCCAAGCTTGAGGTGGTGTCCAGCGTCTCGGTCGGCTACGACAACTATGACGTCGACTACTTCAACGAACGCGGCATCGCCCTGACCAACACCCCCGACGTGCTGACCGAAAGCACCGCGGACCTCGGCTTCTCGCTGATCATGGGCTGCGCCCGGCGCACGGCCGAGCTCGATGCCTGGACCAAAGCCGGCCAGTGGCAGGCCACCGTCGGCCCGGCCCACTTCGGCAGCGATGTGCACGGCAAAACCCTGGGTATCGTCGGCATGGGCAACATCGGCGCCGCCATTGCCCGTCGCGGGCGGTTCGGTTTCAACATGCCGGTGATCTATGCCGGCAACAGCCGCAAGACCGCGCTGGAGCAAGAGCTGGGCGCGCAGTTGCGCAGCCTGGAACAACTGCTGGCCGAAGCCGATTTCGTCTGCATCGTGGTGCCGTTGTCCGAGGCAACCCGCAAGCTGATCGGGGCCCGTGAGCTGAAGCTGATGAAGCCAAGTGCCTTCCTGATCAACATTGCCCGCGGCCCGGTGGTCGATGAAGCGGCGCTGGTCGAGGCACTACAGAACGGCACTATTCGCGGCGCCGGCCTGGATGTGTACGAAAAAGAGCCGCTGAGCGAGTCGCCGCTGTTCAAGCTGCCCAATGCCCTGACCCTGCCGCACATCGGATCGGCCACCGCCGAAACCCGTGAGGCCATGGCCAACCGGGCAATGGACAACCTGCGTGCGGCGCTGCTGGGCGAGCGGCCGCGCGACCTGGTTAACCCGCAGGTGTGGAAGGGCTGAGGTTTCCACCTAGCGTGCCAACACGGCAGCCGGCTTGAGCGAAGGCTTGCGAAACACCAGCACGTTACCCGCCATGACCGCGACGAGCCCCAGCAACGCTGGGGCCGTCCATTGGTACCCTTCGGCAAACGCCGACACGTTCAACGCCACCAACGGGAACAGCACCGTGCAATAGGCTGCCCGCTCCGGCCCCATGCGCCCGACCAAGGTCAGGTAGGCGGTGAAGCCGATCACCGAACCCGGGATCACCAGGTACATCAACGAGCCGATGTAGCGGGTGTTCCATTCCATGGCGAAAGGGATGCCGTTGAACAGGCAATACTCGGTCAGCATCGCCGCGCCATAGACCATGCCCCAGGCATTGGTGGTCATGGGTTTGAGCCCGGCCTTCTGCTGCATGCTCGACAGCATGTTGCCAGCCGAGAAGCACAGCGTGCCGAGCAGCGCCAGGCCGAGGCCGTACAAGGTTTCACGACTGGCCGCATGGTGGCCGAGTTCGGGCCAGAACAGCAGGCCCAGGCCCAGCAGCCCCAAAGCGCCGCCGCCCAGCACATTGGCGGCGATCTTCTGGCCGAAGAACACCCGCGCATTGAGTGCGTTCCACAAGGTCGCGGTGGAGAACACCACGGCGATCAGGCCGCTGGCGATCCACTGGCTGGCGGTAAGAAAGCACATGAAGTTGACGCAGAACAGGCACAAGCCCTGCGCCAGGCAGATGAGGTGACCGCGGCGATTCATCGGTTGCAGGCGGCGGGTAAGCAGCAAAATGGCGAACAGGATCAGCCCGGCCAAGGCGAAGCGATAGACGATCGATACCGGGATGGCGACCACGCCCAGTTGCAGTTTCAGGGCGATCCAGGTGGTGCCCCAGATCAGGACGGTGAGCAAGTACAGGGACAGGTTCATGGCGGTGGTTCCTTGGGCCTTTCAAGATCGGTGCCCCGCGAATCGAGGGCGCAGCCCTCGCCGAGGCCCTCAGTGTTCGCCCTGCTGGCCCCTTCGCGCTTGCACAAACTTGCGCTTTTGTATTGCAGCTAGCTGCCTGCACGGCGAACTCGCAGTACGATGGCGCTCAGAGGAATCGCCCATGACCCCACTGTCCCAGTTGCAAGTGTTCAACGCCATGCACGCCTCGCCCCATGCCCGCCTGGAGCTGAGCGCGCACCTGGGCGACGGCCTGGCTGCGGCACTGTGGCGAAACCGCGACGATGCCCGCGACTACCAGGCGCCAAGCCATCACACGCTGTCGTGCTACATCGCCGATGGCACCGGCACGTTTCGCCGCCAGCGCCCGGCCGACAAGGGCGCGCCGAACAAGCTGTGCGTCATGCCGGCCGGCCACGAGTCGAACTGGGTGGTCAATGGCGAGATCCGCCTGGCCCACCTGTACATCAGCGAGGCGCAGTTCGCCCTCGGCTGTGTGCGCCTGCTGGACCGCGAACCGCGCGAGCTGCAGTTGCAGGAGGCGACGTTTCTCGACGACCCGCAGCAGGCGCTGCGCTTTCACCAATTGATCAGCCTGGCCTGGGATGAACCCGGCGAGCGCTTGCTGGCCAGCAGCCTGGCGCACGAGATCGTCGACCACGCGGTGCTCAGCCAGGTTGGGCTACGTGAGGGCTTGCGGTTGAAAGGTGGGCTGGCGCCGAACCTGCGTCGACAGTTGGTCGAATACATCGAGGCGCACCTGGACCAGCCCATCACCCTCGGCGAGCTGGCGGTGCGCTGCAATTTGTCCGAGCACCACTTTGCGCGCATGTTCCGCAGCAGTTTCGGCTTGCCGCCGCACCAGTACCTGCTGGCTCGGCGGCTGCATCGGGCTTGCCAGTTGCTGCGCCTGGGCCAGTTGCCACTGGGCGAGGTTGCGTTGCTGTGCGGGTTTGCCAGTGCCAGCCATTTCAGCAACCGGTTTCGTCAGGCACTCGGGGCCACGCCCGGCGCCTATCGTGCAGCCTTCACCCTTTGATGGGGCCGCTTTGCGTCCCTTCGAGGGGCAAGCCATTCAGAATTCCAAGGTGCTGGAAAGGCTCACCTGCCGCGCATCCCCCACCGCCACGAAGTACTGGTTCACCGCCGAGCTGTAGTACACCTTGTCGAACAGGTTCTTCACATTCAGTTGCAGGCGCACGTTGTGTTCGTCGAGCTTGGTCTCATACGTGGCAAAGGCATCGGCCACGGTATAGCTCGGCAGGTCGAAGGTGTTGGTCGCATTCCCCGCACGCTCGCCCACATAACGGGCCCCGGCACCCAAGCGCAGGCGGTCAGCGCCGAACAGGCTGCCAAAGTCATACACCGCCGACAACGAGCCGCTGTGCCTGGCCACGTTCTGCAGGCGGTTGCCTTCAAGGTCAGGGTCTTTGGTCACCTTGGCATCGGTAAAGGCATAGCTGCCGATCAGGCTCCAGCGTTCGCTGAGCTGCCCGGTCAGGTCCAGCTCGACACCGCGTGAATTGACCTCACCGGCATTGCTGTAGACCGTCTCGCCGGTGCCGCTGTCGAAATTGGCCACCAGCACGTTGCGCTTGGTGATGTCGAACAGCGCCAGGGTACCGGTCAGGCTGCCCGGCATGTCGAGCTTGGCGCCCAGCTCCCACGACTTGCCCTCCTCCGGCGCCACCGAGGCGTCCAGCACCACGCCGCCGGTCAGCGGCGCAATGCTGGAGTTAGGCTTGAACGACTCGCTGTAACTGCCATAGAACGACAGCTGGTCATCGACCTTGTAGACGATACCGGCATGCGGCACCCAGGCCTGGCCGCTGGTGTCGGTATTGGCCTTGAACGGGCGGCCGCGCCCGGCGTACTGGTCGAACTGCTGGAAGCGCGCGCCGGCCACCACAATCCAGTGGTCGTCCAGGTGCACCGCGTCCTGCATGAACAGGGCATCGGTGCGCAGTTTGTCGGTCTGGTCGCTGTCGCTGGCGCGCACGCTGCTGCCCTCCACTTCCTGGCCATACACCGGGTTCACATAGCTGAAGCTGGACTGCGCGGTCTGGCGAATCAGGTCGCCACGAAACACCTTGCGGTCTTCGTGATCGATACCGAGCAGCAGGTCATGCTGCAGGCCGCCCAGCTCGACGTTGCCCGCCAGGCTGACGGTAGCGAACTGGTCGCGGCTCATGGCGTTATGGGTGCCATCGATGCTGCGCGTCAGCGTGCCCTTGGCCTCGTTGACCCCGGTCACACGGACCTGGCTGGCATCGTAGGTTTCGCGGTTGAAGCTGTAGCCGAAGTGCAGCTTCCAGTCATCGGCCAGTTGATGGTCGACCTCCAGGCGGTACAGGTCGGAGCGCCCTTGCATGTCGTTGAACGGCTCGTCCAGACGACGCGTGGCCGGTATGTCCAACGGGTGGCCGTTGCTGCCAAATGCCGTGCCGCGGTCGAACGGGTAGCGAAACTCGCGGTGCTCGTAGGCCAGCACCACCTGGGTGTCCTCGCCCAGCCAGGCCAGCGACGGCGCCACCAGCGATTCACGGTGCACGCCGAAGTTGCGCCAGTAATCCTCATCCTCATGATCGACGATCAGCCGGTAGGCGAACGGGCTGTCGCCCAGTGCCCCGGTGCTGTCGAAGCCGCCGCCGCTGCCGTTCTTGCCGCTGCCATAGGTCGAGCCGCGCACGGTCAGGGCGTTGTACTGCTGCAGTTGCGGGCGCTTGCTGACCACGTTGATGACACCGCCCGGGTCCTGGATGCCATACAGCAACGAGGCCGGCCCCTTGAGCACCTCGACCCGCTCGGTACTGGCGTTGAGGCTGCGGCCCTGCACGATGGGCATGCCGTCACGCATGATCGAACCATCGCGGTTGTCACCGAAGCCGCGCTTCATCACGGTGTCGGAGGTGCCGCCGAAGTTATTGCCCTGGGTAATGCCGCTGACATGGGTCAAGGCGTCATCGAGGTTACGTGGGGCCTGGTCACGGATGACCTGGGCCGGGACTACGTTGATCGCCTGGGGGATGTCCTGGTTCGGGCCTTGGCCACGCATGATCGAGGCACTGGCCGGGGGCTGGTAGCTGTAAGCGTCCATTTGCGAGGTCACAGTGGTGGCCTGCAGGTTCAGTGCCCCATCGGTGCCCACTGCTTCGAGGGTCAGGGTGCGCGCATCGACGCGGCGCCAGGCCAGGCCGGAGGTGCCCAGCAATTGCTGCAGCGCCTGCTCGGCGCTGAACGTACCGTTGAGGGCGGGTGCTTGCACGCCTGGAAGCTCGAGGGTGTAGACCACGCTCTGGCCGGTGGCACGGCTGAAGGCATTGAGCGCCTGGGCCAAGGGCTGGCTCGGTTGGGCGAAGGTGTACGCCTGCATCTGCTCGGCGGCCCTGGCCAGCGGTGCGATGGCGATGACCGGGAACACTGCAAGACCGAGCCAGAGGGGGACGCAACGCGGGGTGAACTTCATGGACGCTGACCTGTAAGTGGGTATTGACTGCGAATGAATCGCACTTCCACTCATTACACGGATGCCACGTCCTGTTACCTCATCCGTTATCTGAAAAATTTTTGCGCGACCGGTGCCTAGCGGATAAGGGTCAAACGCCCGAATACGGTCTGCCGCGAAAAGCCCATCACCTTGCCGAGCGAGTCGAGCGCCGCCAAAGGCTCCTGCACCGGGAAACTGCCACTGACCTTGCGCTGCCCCAACGCTCCATCAAGCAACAGGATGCGCCCCGGGTAATAGCGCCCAAGGTCTTCGACCACCTGCGCCAGCGGCACCTGGTAGTAATTCAGCCAGCCCTGGCGCCAAGCCAGGCGGCTCTCGCTGTCCACGCTCAGGGTGCTGCCCGCTCGGCCGCCAACGTAGGCCAGTTGCTGATTGGCCGTCAGTTCACGGGCAACCTCGCCTTGCACCGGCGTCACCGCCACACGCCCACTGCGCACTGTGACTTGCGCGCCATCACCCTGCTCACGCACCTCGAACTGGGTGCCCAGCACCCGCACCTCGCCGCCCGCGGCGGCTACCAGAAACGGCTCACCCGTGTGGGTGACCTGGAAGAACGCCGCCCCGCGCAGCAGCCGTACTCGCCGCTCGCCGTGCGCGAAGTCGACCGCAATGGCGCTGCCCGCGTCCAGTGTCACTTGCGATTTGTCGGCCAGGGTCAGCTGGCGGACGTGCTCTGTGCTGCTGTGGTCGGCCTGCAGGTCCTGCAACCAGAAGCCGGGGTGCCAACCACCCACAACGCCGACCGCAAGCACCAGGCAGGCTGCCGCCGCCAAGGCGGTGACACGTTGCCGCCAACGGCCTTGGGCAGGTGGCCGGGCGATGGCATCCAGGTACTGCTGCAGGCCTTCGCGCTCTTCATCGGCCAACCGCGCCGCCGGCACCGCGCTCATCTGCCACAGTGCCTTGGCCTGGGCATAGGCTTCGCGATGCCCCGGGTCGGCCAGTAACCAACGCTTGAACGCCGCGCCCTGGGCTTGCTCAGGCTGCTCGTTGATGCGGATCAGCCACTGCAGGGCGGCTTGTGACTGCGCGGCAGTGATCGAATTCGGACGGCTCATCGACGGGCGCTCCCTGGCCTGCGCATGGTGGACGCGGGCTCGGCGATACTCGCCTTGCACGCTTCGAGGGCGCGCATCATATGCTTTTCCACAGCGCTCTGGGACAGTTGCATGGCCGTGGCAATCTCGCTGTACGTGCAGCCGTGGATGCGGTTGAGCAGAAAGATCTGCCGCGTACGCGCGGGCAAGGCACGCAATGCGGCTTCGATGCGTTGCAGGTCGTGATCGACCTCCAAGGCTTGCTCAGGCTCCGCGGCGCTGGCTTGCTCATCCACGGCGTGGGTGGCTTCTGCCACGCGCTCGCGGCTGCTTTCACTGCGCAAGTGGTCGATGGCGAGGTTGCCGGCACAGCGCAGCAGGTAGGTGTCCAGTGCCTCGACCTTGACCTCGGGGCGGCGCCAGAAACGCAGGAACAACTCCTGCACCAGGTCCGATGCCGTAGCCCGGCAGCCGACGCGGCGGTTGACCAACGCTTCCATGCGCGCCCGCTGCGCCAGGAACACCTGGACGAAACGCGCGCGCCCGCTGGCGCTGTCGGCGTCAGGTTCGCGCATGTCTTGCGGCTGGCTCAAGCGCTCACCCCGCCAGCACAGCCAGCAGCGGGCCCAGCACCAGGCTCGCGGCGGCCAGGCCCAGCAACAGACGTGGCTGGTACGGCAGGACGAACACCCAGAGGGTCACCCCCGCCATCAACACCGCGCTCCACTCCACCAGGCCATGGCCCCAGCCCCGCAGGTGCACGCTGAGTACCAGCGACAGCATCAGCAGCAGCCAGCCAGCGACCCGCAGCAAGCGCACCTGTTGCGGGCGCGGCTTGCACCCAAGCAGGTCGCTGAAGTGTTTTTCCATGGCCAGGCACAGGGCAGCGAAGCCTGCGAAGCCGATCAGCGCAATACCTAGCATCAGCCCACCTCGACCACGTCAGCAGCCGGTTTTTTTGCCACGCGCGAGGCGCGCTTGGCCACGGGTTTGGGGGCGCGCAGCATCTTGCTGGCCGCCCAGGCCAGGAACAGGCCGACGGCCAATGCCGTGAGATCGAACCCGGCCATGGCCCAGTCGCCAACCTGCAGCGAATGATCAAGGCCCTGGCCGGTGGTCAGGCCATTGACCAGCGGCAGCAAGGCGAACGCCAGCGCGCCCAGCGCCAGTTGCTCACCCCAGGCGCGACGCCCGGGACGCAACACGGCATGCACCAGCGACAGCAGCCAGGCCAGGAAGAAGGCGTTGACCTCCCAGTCGGCGCGGCCTTCCAACGCCACAGGAACCAGCCGGTTGGCCCAGAAGAACCCCGCCACCGCCAGCAGCAGGCCGCTCATGCTGGCAATGTTGAGCACCTCGACCAGGCGTAACTCGCCTGGCATGTGCGCGCTCTTGGCATGCTTGAGCTGACGCTTGCCCAGCCACATCACCAGGCCTGTGCCGATCACCGCCGTGCCGGCCACACCGAACACGAAGTACAGCCAGCGCAGCCAGGGGCCCGCGAAATTGCCCATGTGCAGGCCGGCGAAGCTGAAGGCCGTCGCCATCGCGCCGCTCTCCGGCGCACCTTGGCTCAGCAGCGCGCCGTTGGTGCCGTCGAAGGTCCACTTGGCGCTGCGCTTGTAGGCGATGTTGTCGGCGGAGGCCTGGGTGAAGGTGAC
This sequence comes from Pseudomonas sp. SWRI77, assembly GCF_014269105.1. Lineage (NCBI taxonomy): Bacteria > Pseudomonadati > Pseudomonadota > Gammaproteobacteria > Pseudomonadales > Pseudomonadaceae > Pseudomonas > Pseudomonas sp. SWRI77. Next base: position 59,053 of record NZ_JABWRV010000016.1, read on the forward strand.
CTGGGCATTGCTGTCGCCGGGGTTGTGCAGCTGGATGTAGCCGATACGCGCACCTGGCACTTGTTCCTGAACCTTGGCGTACAGCGTCGGCAACGGCACCAGCGGCGTCGCGACGTTGGCCGCCTTGGGTGGATCGTCACGGCCGAACAGCTCGTTGAAGTAATCGCCGGTGTTGCCGCCGTAGCTGGCCAGGATGCCGGCAGGCATCACCATGTACATGAACAGCACCAGGCTGCTGTAGCTGATCATCAGGTGGAACGGCAGCACCAGCACACCGATTGCGTTGTGCCCGTCCAGCCACGAGCGCTGGCCCTTGCCAGGGCGGAAGGTGAAGAACTCCTTGAAGATTTTCTTGTGGGTGATGATCCCGGTGACCAGGCCTACCAGCATGATGAAGGCACAGAAGGTCGACAGCCAACGGCCAAGCGGATACGGCATCTCGAGCTGGAAGTGGAAACGGTAGAAGAACTCGCCGCCGCGGCTGTCGCGGGCCTCGACCGGCTGGCCGGTCTGCGCGTCGAGGCTTTTGCTGACAAAGCCACGCCGCCCGGCCTCGGGGTCACGCCAGCTCACGCTCAGCGCAGCCTCGCGGGCATTGGGCAAACGGATCATCCAACTGCCGGCGTGCGCGGCGTTGGCCTCCAGGTAGCGCTGGGCCAGGCCTAGGCTGTTGACCGGGTCGAGCGCATGGCGGCGCACTTCGGGCTGGGACCAGTGGTTGATCTCTTCCTTGAAGTACGACAGCGTGCCGGTGAGGAAGATGGCAAACAGCAGCCAGCCGAAGATCAGGCCGGTCCAGGTGTGCAGCCAGGCCATGGCCTGGCGGAAGCCTTCTTTCATGGGGTTTTCATCCAGTAGGCAATCCCGCTGGCCATGGCCATCAGCAGGCTGGGCAACAGCACGCCCAGCCAGGCACGCCAAGCGCTGCGGCAAGCGAAGCACCAGATGAAGGCCAGCAGGTAGAAGACGAACGACAGCAGCAAGCCGATGAGCGTCGCGTCTACCCGTGACAGGGGCGCCAGCAACGCGATGCAGGCACTGGCCATGGACGCCAGCAGATAACCGCCCAACACCGCGGCCAGGCAACGTGAAGCCACGGCCAGGCGGTAGCTGAGTGGGAGGCCGGCGGCTTTGCTCTTCATGGCGGAGGTCCGGGCATTTTCGGGGCTGCAATAGTAATGATTTCAATTCTCATAAGCAAAGCATTGCCTGTAGCGCAGGAGGTTGCGGGGCCCTCAACGTGCATTTGCAACAAGAAATTTATTTTCAAGAAGGGCTTGAAATCATGCCTCGGTTGCCTGACCTTAGAGTCAAGAGGCGCAGAAATTCCAAAGGTCTCAAGGGCCTAGGCACGCCTCCATGCGAGCAAGCTGAATAAGGATTGAATCATGCAAATCCAGGTCAACAGCAGCAACCATATCGAAGGTAACGCCCGGCTCGACGAGTGGGTCCGCAGTACGCTGGAAAGCTCACTCGAACGTTACGAGGACGACCTCACCCGCATCGAGGTCCACCTGCGCGACGAGAACGGCGCCAAGCCCGGACCGCATGACAAACGTTGCCAAATGGAGGCTCGCCCGAAAGGCCACCAGCCGATTTCCGTGACCCACACCGCCACCTCGCTGGACCAGGCGGTCGATGGTGCCGCCACCAAGCTCAACCATGCGCTGGAACACTTCTACGGCAAGCTGCGCAGCAAGCGCGGTGTACTGGAACTGAGTGACCCAGACGCCTGATGGTTACAACAAAACGCCCGGCCTAGAGCCGGGCGTTTTCGTTTCTGCCGATCAACGGCGCTGAACCAACGAGGTTTTTGTCGGGTCAACCTGTGCAATCCATTTGCTGCAGAAGCATGACCATGAACAACCCATTCGAACTCATCAGCGCCGCCTTCGCCCCCGAGTACCGGGTCAACCTGAGCATCGCCAACCTCGATGGCAGCATCATGCTGACCCTGTCCGACGACGCCGGCGTGGTCGCCAAGCGCCTGATCAGCCAGGCCCAGCGCAACGACCCGGTGCGCCTGCAGCGGGTCATCGACAGCATCCGCCTGGGCCTGGCCATAGAACTCGGCCAGAACCCCATGCAGGTGCTTGCCGCGCTGACCCGTGATGCGCAACACGCGCCGCGTCACTTCGTGGCCAACTAGGGTTTGGCCTGGGGTTTTACTTGCCCTCCTCCACTTCCTTGCCGTTGGCATCCAGCACCTTGGTCGAGGGATAGCGGTACGAGGCGTAGCGCACCACCAGGATCGAGAACGCCAGCAGCAGGATGCCACCGCACAGGTACAGCAGGCCCTCATCCGGCGCCTTGTGATGCGAGACATCGCCGATCAGCAGGCGCGTCAGCGCAGTGATCGCCACGTACAGCAGGAAGCGGATGGGCATGTGGTTGGTCTTGAAGTAGATCCCCACCATGGCCCCCAGCTCCAGGTAGATGAACAGCAGCAGGATGTCATCGACACTGACCCCGCCCTTGCCGAGCATGTCCAGAAACGTCACCACCGCCGCGTAGGCAGTGATGGCGCCAATGCCGAACAGCGCCAGATAATGGAATGCCTCGACGCACAGGTTGCCCAGTGAGTCGGCCGAGCCGTGCAGGCCCTTGCGCAGCTTTTCAGCCCATTTGATGTTCACGATTGTCCCATTCCCCGATACGCCATGAAGGATGATGCGCCACCTCTGTGACGCTTGTGCCTTGCAGTTAAAGGGCCAAGCCCCCCGCTTTGGAAGGCGACCGATTGCCGCAAGGCACCTGTGGGCTACGCTTTTGCGCAAGATTCTGGTTGCGCAACGATGCCCGATGCCATTACTGTATATAGATACAGTAAAACGCAACCCAACCAGCAAAAAGGCATAGAGGTGATGAATGGCCGTCGAAGTGGTGTACCGCAGCAGCCGCGACCCGGAGCGCTTGTTCATGGATAAGGCCGAAGCAGATCGTCACGACAAGATGCTCGAACTGGCCGAGCGCCTGGCCGAAGTGCTGCACAAGGCGGTGCCATCGCTGACCGAGCAGCAGGTCGAAGAAGCCGGTATCTACATGGCCAAGAACCGCGATGTGTTCGCCCGGGCGTTCAAGAGCCAGCCAGACGCCTTGGCCGAGCTGCTCGATGGCCAAGCAGCCGAATAGTATCGCGCGCATTTGGGGAGCAGGTTTAACCGCTCCCACAGGCAACAACGCCGCACTCAACCGTAGAGCAACCGCTCCGCCAGCATCTGCGCCACCCGCGCCGGCGAACGTTTCTCCGCCTGGGCATGGCCAAACACTTCGGTCAGCCGCGTGGGAATACGCGCCAGGTGCGCTGTGATGGTGCTCAGGTCCTCACCCCGATGGGTCAATGCCACATAGATCAGCCCACCGGCATTGATGACATAGTCAGGCGCATACAAGATGCCGCGCGACTCCAGTTGGTCGGCCACCTGCAGGGTGGTCAGCTGATTGTTCGCCGCCCCCGCCACCGCCGCGCAACGCAGTTGCATCACGCTCTGCCCGTTGAGCACCGGCCCCACGCCACAAGGGGCGAAGATATCGCAGGGGGTGCTGATCAAGGCATCGTTGGTCACCGGGTGCGCATTGAACTGCTCGACCGCCAGTCGCACACGCCCAGGGTCCAGGTCACTCACCAGCAGCTCCGCGCCCGCCGCGTGCAACTGCTCGGCCAAGGCATAGCCAACGTTGCCCAAGCCTTGCACCGCAACCCGCAAGCCTTCCAGGTTGTAGCTGCCCAGGCGGGCATAGGACGTGGCGCGAATACCCGCGAACACCCCCATGGCGGCATGCGGTGAAGGGTCACCCGAGGCTGTGGTGCTGGTCACATGCGGGGTACTCTGGGCGATGCAGTCCATGTCCACGGTCGAGGTACCGCTGTCTACGGCGGTAATGAAACGCCCCTGCAGGGTGTCGACGAAACGGCCGAACGCCTCGAACAGCGCAGCGCGGTTTTCGACATGGGGGTTGCGCATGATCACCGCCTTGCCCCCCCCCAGCGGCAACCCCGCCAGCGCGGCCTTGTAGCTCATGCCTTGGGCCAGGCGGATCGCGTCGGTCATGGCGCTCTCGTCATCGGCGTAAGGCAGGTAGCGACAACCGCCCATGGCGGGGCCCAGTTGCTCGCTGTGGATAACCACCACGGCCTTGAGCCCCGTGGGCGGGTCGATGAACAAGTGCAACGAGTGGGTACGGGTACTTTGCATGAGTGCGAACATCGGCGGGCTCCCCAACGAGGTGCTCCTAGCAGTATAGGCACGCCCGCGAGGGTAGAGCCTTGGTCAGACCACTGGACGAAACAGCGCGCCACGGCTAATAGTTAAACGTGTGTGGAGATACCCCCATGAAGCCACGTCAAGCCTGCTTGGCCTGCCTGGAACGCGAGCCTGTCGCCCTGCTGGAAGCCGCATTGTGGATTGCCGCCGAGCACGACGCTGCTGTCGAGCCCGCGCACAGCCTTGCCCTGCTGCACGACCTGCACCGCGAGATCAACGCCCACCTGCCGATGCTGCCCCTGTGCGAACTGGCCCAGCCGCTGCTGCGCCAACTCAATGCACTGGGTTTTCAGCAAGACGAATATCACCCATTGCGGCCCCAGGCGGCGTTGCTGAACCACGTCCTGCAACGCCGCCGTGGCCAACCGTTGACCCTGGCCATTCTGGCGCTGGAGCTGGCGGGGCGCCTGTCCATCCCGCTGGAAGGCGTGGGCTTCCCCGGCCACTTCCTGCTGCGCGTGCCCGGGGCCGACCACCTGCTTGACCCCTGCGGTGGCAGGCGCCTGTACCCAAGCGATTGCCGTGACCTGCTTGCCCGCCAGTTCGGCCCGCACGTGCCGCTGAACGCAGAGCACATGCGCACGGCCAGCCCACGGCAGATGCTGCAACGCCTGTCACGCAACCTGCGCCAGTTGCACATCAGCAACGACAACCACCTGGCCGCGCTGATCGATGCCGAGCGGGTCATGCAGCTGGGCCCGGTGCAAGTCAGCGACTACACCACCCGCGCTTCGCTGTACCAGTCCCTGGATTGCCCGCAGGCCGAGCGCTTCGACCTGGAGCATGCCCTGCTACTGACGGACGACCCGGCGCAACGCCTGAAGCTGTCCGAACGTATCGGCAAACTCCCGGCGCCGACCCATTCCATTCACTGAACCGGGGTATCGGGCTGCTGCGAGGGGTGCGCCTTGGCGAACGCCGGGTGCTGGGCAGCCAGTGCCGCAACGCGACGCAGCCGCGGGTAGCCGCTGAGGTCAATGTTGAAGCGCTCGGCAGCGTACAGCTGCGGCAGCAGGTAGACATCCGCCAACCCCGGCTCATCGCCAAAGCAGAAGCCGTGCTCGCCGATCAGTTGCTCCACCGCCGACAGCCCTTGGCTGATCCAGTGCGCGATCCACTGGTTGACCTGAGCCTCGTCCTGGCCGGCCTGGCGCAGCAGGTTGAGCACGCTGACGTTGTGCAGCGGGTGAATGTCGCAACCGATGATCGCCGCCACGGCGCGCACCTTGGCCCGCGCTTCGGCCGTGTCCGGCAGCAGCGCAGGCTGTGGATAAACCTCTTCCAGGTATTCGATGATCGCCGGTGACTGCACCAACAGCGCACCGCTGTCGGTGCGCAGGGCCGGCACTCGGCCCTGCGGGTTCACCGCGACATAGCCCGCATCGCGCTGCTCGCCCTTGAGCAGGTTGACCGGCAGTGACTGGTAACCCAGCCCCTTGAGCGCCAGCGCGATGCGTACCCGATAGGACGAGGTGGAACGGTAGTAGGTGTACAGCTCCATACCCCTGCCCCCTCAGTTGGCCGCGATGACGGTGCCGCGGCATTCGCCGAAGCCAATGCTGGCCACGCCATCACGCGTGCACCGGGCGCGCAGGATGATCTCGTCGCCGTCTTCGAGGAACTTGCGCACCTCGCCGCTGGCCAGTTCCACCGGCAGCTTGCCGCCCTCGGTGATCTCCAGCAGGCTGCCAAAGGAGCCCGGCGTTGCGCCCGACAGCGTGCCCGACCCGAACAGGTCGCCCGGTTGCAGCTGGCAACCGTTGACGCTGTGGTGGGCCACCATCTGCGCCACAGTCCAGTACATGCTGCGGGTGTTGCTCAGGGTCAGGCGGTGAGCGGCAAGGCCTTGCTCGCGCATGCGCTCGGTGAGCAGCAGCACTTCAAGCTCGATATCAAATGCGCCATTAGCCTGGTCACGCGCGTCCATCAGGTAGGACAACGGCTGCGGATCGCCTTGCGGGCGCGCCGGTTGTGCCGTGCGGAACGGCTCCAGGGCTTCGGCGGTCACCACCCAGGGCGAAACGCTGGTAATGAAACTCTTGGACAGGAACGGCCCCAGTGGCTGGTATTCCCAGGCCTGGATATCACGCGCCGACCAGTCGTTGAGCAGGCAGAAGCCGGCCACATGCTCGGCGGCATCACCCACCGGGATCGACTGGCCCATGTCGTTGCCCTGGCCGATCCAGATACCCAGCTCCAGCTCGTAGTCCAGGCGTGCGCAGGGGCCGAAGCTCGGCTCGCTGTGCCCGGCCGGCAAGGTCTGGCCCTTGGGGCGGCGCACATCGGTACCGGACGGGCGAATGGTCGACGCACGGCCGTGATAACCGATTGGCACGTGCTTGTAGTTGGGCAGCAGCGGGTTGTCCGGGCGGAACAGCTTGCCGACGTTTTTGGCGTGTTCGATGCCGACATAGAAATCGGTGTAGTCGCCGATGCGGGCCGGTACATGCAGTTGGCAATCAGCGGCCGGGTACAGCGCGGCGTTGAGCGCCGACTGGTGTTCGCTGTGTTCGCCGAGCAGTACCAGCAAGCGCTCGCGCAGGGCCACACGGGCGCCACGGCCGAGGGCAAAGAAGGCGTTCAGCGCACCGCCGCGGGTGGCTTCTGCCGCCGCCTTGGCTTCACCTTCGAACAGCCCCGCGGCAAGTACTGCCTCCAGGTCAAGAATGGCATCGCCGATGGCCACGCCGCAGCGCAGCGCTTCACCCGGCCGGCTGAAGATGCCCAACGGCAGGTTCTGCAGCGGGAAATCGCTGTGCCCGTTGGCATGCTCGACCCAGCTACGGGTAATGGCGGTCTGGTTCATGGGTTATCTCCGGTTCGGGTTGAAGGTGCTCGGCAAGGTGGCCCAGCAACTATCGTAGTCGGCCTGCAATTGCGGGCATTCGAGTGCATGGCGGCTCGGACGCAGCACTTGGCTGGTCTCGAACATGAAGGCCATGGTGTTGTCGATCTTGTGCGGCGCAAGGTCGGCGGCGATGGCCTTGTCGCAGGTATCGGCGTCCGGGCCGTGGGCGCTCATGACCCCGTGCAGCGAGGCGCCGCCAGGCAGGAAGCCCTCGGCCTTGGCATCGTAGGCACCCTGGATCAGGCCCATGAACTCGTTCATCAGGTTGCGGTGGAACCAGGGTGGACGGAAGGTGTTCTCGGCCACCATCCAGCGCGGCGGGAAGATCACGAAGTCCATGTTGGCCAGGCCATGCACGCTGGTGGGCGATGTCAGCACCGTGAAGATGGACGGGTCGGGGTGGTCGAAGCTGACCGTGCCAATGGTGTTGAAGCGGCGCAGGTCGTATTTGTAGGGCACGTTGCTGCCGTGCCAGGCGACCACGTCCAGCGGCGAATGCTGCAGCTCGCAGGCCCAGTGTTCGCCAAGAAACTTCTGCACCAGTTGCACGGGGCCTTGGGCCTCTTCGTAGTGCGCCACCGGGGTGAGGAAGTCACGCGGGTTGGCCAGGCCATTGCTGCCGATCGGCCCGAGGTCCGGTATACGCAGCGGCGCGCCATGGTTTTCGGCAAGGTAGCCACGAGCCTGGCCATCGAGCAGTTCGATGCGAAACTTCATACCCCGCGGGATCACCGCGATTTCCAATGGCTCGACGTCCATCACCCCAAGCTCGGTGGCGATCCGCAGGCGGCCCTGTTCCGGCACCAGCAGCAGTTCGCCGTCGGCATTGAAGAACACACGCTCCATGGAGCGGTTGGCGCTGTAGATGTAAATGCTCACACCCGCCGGCTTGTCCGCTGGCGCATTGGCCACCATCGGCACCCAGCCTTCGATGAAGTCGGTGGGTTCGGCCGGGATCGGTTGCGGGTTCCAGCGCAGGCGGTTGGGCGTGACCGCACCCAGCGGCCCAGCCAGTGGCTGGCGCGCCAGGCGTTCGAAACGGGGGTGCAATGCAGACGGGCGGATGCGATACAGCCAGGTGCGACGCAACTCACTGCGGCTCATGGTGAAGGCCGTGCCCGAAAGCAGTTCGGCATACAACCCATAGGGGGCTTTTTGCGGCGAGTTCTGCCCGACCGGCAAGGCGCCAGGCAGTGCTTCGCTGGCAAACTCGTTGCCGAAGCCGCTCAGGTAGTGAAGGTCGGGGGACGTGTCGCGGTTCATCGATGCCTCCGGGCTCTGGCAGAGCCGTTGCTGGCAGCTGGCTGCTGACCTGGCCCGGCGGTTTCCGGGGTCAGGCACTGGGGTGGCAGCACGTCTGCATTGTTTTTATCGTAATCAGATTACGAATAACGTAATTTGCTACGGACAAGGCGTCAAGCTATAAAGGCGCCACTCGACGAATCCGGAAGCCCATGCCCATGGCCAAAGCCAGCTCACCCACTGATAACGGCAAGCAGAAGGTCCGCTCGGCGGAAGTCGGCACCGATATTCTCAAGGCACTCGCCGAACTCGCCCCCTCCACGTCGCTGTCACGCCTGGCAGAGCATGTGCAGATGCCGGCGAGCAAGGTGCACCGCTACCTGCAGGCGCTCATCGCCAGCGGCTTCGCCGAACAGGATGCGGCCACCAACCACTATGGCCTGGGGCGTGAAGCGTTGCGCGTGGGGTTGGCGGCGTTGGCCAGCATCGATGTGCTGAAGATCGCGGCGCTGCCGCTGTCGCAGTTGCGCGATGAGCTCAACGAAAGCTGCTTTATTGCCGTATGGGGCAACCAGGGCGCGACGGTGGTCAGCATTGAACCGGCGGTGCGCGCGATCACCGTGGTGACCCAGATTGGCTCTGTGCTGCCGCTGCTCAGCTCGTCCACCGGGCTGGTGTTCGCCGCCTACCTGCCAGAACGCGAAACCATCGACTTGCGCGACCGGGAACTGACTGCGCTGCAGCACCAAGCCTGCGACTACGCAGCCTTGTTGGAAGGCATTCGCGCGCGTGGCCTGCACCATGTGCATGGCCTGCTGATGCCGGGTGTGGATGCGCTGTCGGCACCGGTATTCAATGCCATGGGGCAGATCGCTGCGGTGATGACCGTGGTGGGGCCGACGTCGATATTCCATGCTGACGAACATGGCCCTGCGGCGCAGCGATTGTTGGCGGCTGCGCGGGATACCAGTTGGCGGATGGGGTATGCGCCTGCGGGTTGAGCGAAGTGGGCACTATTGCCCGAAACGTAAAGGTGAATGTCATAGGCGGCTATTTTTCCCACGGGATCAAGCGCTTATTCTTGACTCACTGGCCGGCATGAAGGGCACTACCCCCCGCCTTTCAGGCCTGCGAGGTTCACCGACGTAGATTTTGAAGCTCCTTGATCTAACGTCTCGATTGGCCGCTGCGATTGCAGCGGCCTTTTTTTTTGGGTGATCGCCTGAGGGCTGGGAGGGGCAAGCCCCCCTCAAGACCACGCCACCTTCTGCTGCAAGAAACTCAGCGGTTGCTCACGAAAGGCCAGGTAATGGCGCAGCACCTGCACCGGCGCTTCGGTATGCGGGTAATGCCCGATGCCCTGCAGCAGCACGGTATCCGGCTGCGGCACCAGTTGCCGGTAGCGCTCGACCATGCGCCCGCCAGACACCGGGTCGACCACACCGTTGATGAAACGCAGTGGCACCCCCTCGCGTTGCAACGCACCCACCCAACGCTCGCGATGCACGGTGCGCTCCGGCAAGTAGCCGACCAGCTTGTGCAAGATACGCGTGCCCCGGTTGGCGGCGATCAGGCTCCAGCAATCATCCAGCGCGCTTTCACTCGGGTGGGTGCAGGGGCCATAGACCTGCGACACGTTGCGCACCAGGTCGTCCCGCCCGAACGAGCGCCCCACCAGCCAGCCCAGGCGGCTGAGCAACAGCTTCTGGATCAGCAGCATCCGGTAGCTCTCGGGGAACAGCCCGCTGTTGAGAAACACGCAACTGGCGATGTTCGCTCGCTGCTCGTGGTGCCGCGCCAGCAGCTCCTGGGCCACGCTGCCGCCATAGTCATGGGCCAGCAGGTGCACAGGCTGGTTGACCTTGAGATGGGCAAGCAACGCTTGTTGCAGGTCTGCCTGTTCCATCAGGCTGTAGGCATGGTTGACCGGCTTGGCCGAATCGCCAAAGCCGAGCATGTCGCAGGCAATCAGCCGAAAACGCTGCGCCAAAGGCGTCCATAGGTAGTGCCAGTCCCAGCTGGCGGTGGGGAAGCCATGTAACAGAAGCAGGGGCTCTCCTTGCCCTGCGGTCCAGTAGCGGATGCTCTGGCCCCGGAAGATGAAACTCTGTCCCCGGGTACGCCAGACGCACAATGGAATTTCGGCCAAAGGCATCAGATCGGTCCCGGTGGAGTTGTGTTGACGGAATAGGGCAAGGCTGCGGTCATTGCATGTTACCTCGGCACTTACATGTGCTCTCTATGTCGAGGCTGAGTCTAGCCAGCAGCCCATGGGCTGAAACTTGCGTTTCCAGCCAGCTTGATGACCTTGCGAGTCAGTGGCACGAACGGTCAGAGCAGCATGGCCAGCAGCGGTGCGGCGAACAGGTTCAGCAACCCGGTCAGGACCATGACCAGGCCGGCCACGGAACCTTCTTCGCGGCCCATTTCCTGCGCCCTGCTGACTCCGGCACCATGCGCGCCCACCCCGAACAACGCGCCCCGCGCCAGCGCGGTACGCAACGGCAACCAGCGCAGCAGCACACCGCCGAACAGGGCGCCCAGTACCCCAGTGAACATCACGAACACCGCAGTCAGTTCCGGCACGCCGCCCAAGTCGTGGGCCAGCGGCATGGCAAACGGCGTGGTGATCGAGCGCGGCACCAGCGACAGGCTGGTTGCATTGTCCAGCGCCAGCAGGTGGGCCAACCCCCACGAGCTGGCGATCGAGGCCGTGCTGCCAGCCAGCATGCCCATCATCAGCGCCGGCCAGTGACGCGCCAGCAGCGCCCGCTGTTGCCATATGGGCACGGCGAACGCCACGGTCACCGGGCCGAGCACGGCCATCAGCCAATGGGTGTTGCGGGCGTATTCGGCATAGGCGGTATGCAGCGGTACGGCCACCGCCAGCAGCAATGCGGGCACCAGGATCAGCGGAGACAGCACATAGCGCCCGCTGCGCCGGTACAGCCAGCGGCTGCCCAGGTACGCCAGCAAGGTCAGCGCCAGCCAGAACAACGGCATGGGTTCAAGGCTCATGGCGCAAGCTCCAGCGGCACACCAGTTCGACGGTGAGTGCGGTCACTACCATGACCATCAACGTGCTCACGGCAATCACCAACAGAATGCGCCAACCTTCTTCGCGCACCAGGGTGCCGTAATCGAGCAGGCTCATCAGCGCCGGAATGAAGAACAACAACATCTCGGCCATCAGCCAGCCGGCGCCCAGTTGCAGCGTGGCCGGCTTGACCACGCCGCTGGCGAACAGCAGCAGAAGCAATGCCAGCCCCATGACCCCGGCGGGGATCGGCCAGCCCAGCCAGGCAGCCAGCTGGCCGCCGAACAGGAACAAGGCATAGAGGGTCGCCAACTCGACAAGCAGGCGCAGGGCTTTTTTCACTAACGCGGGTTTCATGGGGGCTTCCTCGACAGGCCCTCATTTTAAGATTTGCCTGCCTAGGCCAGAAGCGAATTGTTAGACTGGCCTGCATTCCAGAATGGAATTGGAAACATGGAATTCAAACAACTGCGCAGCTTCATCGAAGTGGTCCACCGCGGGGGCTTTACCCAGGCGGCGCAGACCCTGCACATCAGCCAGTCGGCGGTGAGCAAACAAGTGGCTCAGCTGGAGCAGGACGTGGGCCAGCCGCTGCTTGAACGGCAAGCCTCGCAACTGCACCTGACTGCGGCCGGGCGTATCGTGCTGGAGCGCGGCGAAGCACTGCTGCGCCAGCGCCAGGCATTGCTCAGCGAACTCGATGACCTCGGCCAGATGGCTCGCGGCGAACTGCGCCTGGGCTTGCCGATGCTGGGCAGCGATGCCCTGTTCGCCGGCCTGTTCGCCGAATACCGGCAACGCTACCCGAACATCACCATCCAGTTGCTTGAAGGCGGCAGCCGTAGCGTCGAGCAAGCGGTACGCAGCGGCGAGCTGGAACTCGGTGGTAGCCTCACGCCCAGTGACAGCGCCTTCGAGCACCAGCCTTTCTGCAACGAACCACTCGATGCCCTGCTGCCCGCCGGGCATGCGCTGGCGGGCGCGGATGGCGTGCATCTGCGGCAACTGGCCGATACGCCGTTTCTGCTGTATCAACGCAGCTTCGTACTCAATGACCGGTTGCTAAAGGCCTGCCAGCAACAGGGTTTCACCCCGAAAGAAGGCGGGCGCAGTGGCCAGGCGGATTTTCTGGTGGCGTTGGTGGCAGCGGGCCAGGGCGTGGTGTTGCTGCCCCGGGTGGTGGCCAAGGCCCTGGAACGCCCCGGGGTGGTGCGCTTGCCGCTGCAGGCGCCGCTGGACCTGCGCTGGGACATCGCGTTCATCTGGCGGCGGGGGGCGTACTTGTCACGGGCAGCGCAGGCGTGGTTGGCGTTGTTGCGTGAGCGCGCCCGTTGAATCGCAGGTTGGAGCGGGTCAGCCGTTGAGGGCCTGCGCAAACGAGGCCAACCACGGTTCGGCATCGGTTTCCGGGGTCACCGTCTCACTGGCATCCAGGCGCAACATGGGCTGCACTTCATGCACCCCCAGCTCAGCGAACAGCTCACGCATCTGCTCGCCACCGCCGCAGTACGTATCACCATAACTGGAGTCGCCCAATGCGATCACCGCCCCCGGCAGACCACGCCAGGCGGCGGGCAAAGTGTCGCGAATCATGCTGTACAGCGGCATGAGGTTGTCCGGCAGCTCGCCCATGCCGGTGGTCGAAGTCACCGCCAGCAATGCCTCGGGGGCAAAACCTTCTACGTCCTGCAGGGTGGCACGCGCGGCATGCCAAGCCTCATGGCCCGCAGCCTTGAGCAACGATTCGGCATGGCGGGCGACTTCTTCGGCGGTGCCGTACACCGACCCGGAAATAATGGCGACTTTCATCGGGAAGAGGATTCCGAAACTGAGTGAAAACGTAGGATACTAGCATTCAACGCTGGCAAAAGGCCGCCTCGCCCCAACTACCAGCCCCCTTTTCTCGCCCAATGGCCCGGACATGATCAACGCGCAACTGCTGCAATCGATGGTCGCTGCGTCCAACGACGGCATCGTGGTCGCCGAAAAGGAAGGTCAAGACACCATCCTGATCTACGTGAACGCCGCCTTCGAACGCCTCACCGGCTACTCCCGTGACGAGATCCTCTACCAGGATTGCCGCTTCCTGCAGGCCGACGACCGCACCCAGCTAGGCCGCGCGCGTATCCGCAAGGCCCTGGCCGAAGGCCGCCCGTGCCGCGAAGTGCTGCGCAATTACCGCAAGGATGGCAGCGCCTTCTGGAACGAACTGTCGATCACCCCGGTGAGACAAGACGCCGAGCAGCGCACCTACTTCATCGGCATCCAGAAGGACGTCAGCCGCCAGGTCGAACTGGAGCGCGAACTGGCAGAAATGTACGCTCGTCAGAAATCTGACCTACGCTCCTGAACCAAGCGCGCCTCGCACGGTCAATCCCGTTGAAGAAATCGCCACCGCCGAGTTCGATCATGCAAGCAGATGCGCTCCTGACCCAGGACGAGCTGGATTTCATCCAGAACATGCAGCACTCGCCCCAGTTCAACCTGGCTGACACGATGTCCAGCCTGCTGGTCAATGGCGACCGCCGGATTCAGACCTTGCTCACCCGCCTGGTGGCCAACGAGCAGGTGACCTTGCAGGCGCAGTTCAACAACCAGCAGATCAGCTTTCCGCTGCAACTGGTGGAAGACGAGTTCCATGCCCTGCACCTGCAGTTAGGCTCCCCGGAAATCTACGAAGACGGCCCGATGCGGCGCCCATGGCGCTTGTCCATGGACCAGCCAAGCGCCCTGCTCGATGCACATGATCAGCAAAGCGGCCTGTGGGTTCGCGAAATCTCGTTCAAGGGCGCTTTGCTGGAGATCCGCGACCTGGCACAAGCCCCTGCGCGCTTCGAATTGTGCTTTGCACCTGCCGGCATTGCCCCTATCGAGCTGCACGGCGTGCTGCGTCGGCGCATTGGCCCCGACCTTGCGGCCTACGATTTGAGCTGCAGCCCCGCCGAAGAGATCGAGCGCCTGCGCGAATACATCCTGCAAGCCCATCGCCAGGCTCACCCGGAGCTGCACAGTCAGGTATCGAGCTGACCACCCAGAAACTGCCGCAGCCGTTGGCGCATCACGCTGCCTTGTGCCCCCAGGCACGCTACCGGGCTGCCTGCCAGGCTGTCCTGGGCGAGCTCGGCCACTTTACCGGCCAGCAGCAACGGGCACTCAAGGCCCACCACCAGCCGCCCAAGGCGCTTGCTCAACTCGGCGGTCGGCGCCTGATTGGAAAACAGCACCAAGGCATCAGGCCTGAGCCGCTCGCAAATCAGCGTCAGCTCTTGCAAAGGCTGCCCTGGCGCCAACACGCTTACCTCCACCTCGTCGCACCCCAGCAACAAGGCCGTCACCAGCAATTCCAACTCGTGACAAGGCCCCGCCAATGGCGCCAGCAAGACGCTGCGGCTGCGCGGCATGCGCGATAGCTGCAAGCGCACGAATACGCGGCTGCGCATGAACTGATCGAAGAACAGCCATTCACTGGCCTGGCCGAAGGCCCGCTGGCCGTAGCCGCTCTGGCCTGCCGCCAGATCGTGCCACACCGGCATGAAGATTTCGCCGAATACCTGATCCAGCGAATGGCTCGCGAACGCCTTGTCGAACAGACGGTGCAGGCGCGTGCCATCAAAGCGCAGAACCGCCTCGTGTATCTGCTGCCGCCATCTCAGCCGGGCACTTTGCTCATCGCCGTTATCCTCCACCAGCGCCTGGCTGCGGACAAGGATGCTAGCCACCTTGCTCACTGCAACGCCGCGCTCCAGCCAGCCGAGGATGTTGCGGATATCATCGATATCGGCTTGGGAGTACAGGCGATGGCCACTGTCGGTACGGGTGGGCTGAATAAGCCCATAACGGCGCTCCCAGGCGCGCAGGGTCACCGGGTTTACGCCCGTCAGGCGGGAAACTTCACGAATCGGGAACAATTCCTGGTGTTGCAGTCCCTCGTCGATCGGCGAGGTACGTCCCTGTTTGCTCATCTGCACTGAGTACCCGTGTGCGGAAGTTGAACGCGCATGTTACTACGAACAGCCTAGTGCGCATGTTAACAACTGTTCGCCCCTTGCTCTTGCGGTACGACGCCATATCGCGATAATTCGCGCCCGATTCTTGCATGCATGCCTGTGTCGCCCACCACCCCGGGCGACGCCGCCAAGGGGCCAGCTACCCGCCAGCCCCGTCGCCAGGAGATACACAATGTCTACCCCACCCGTCACCCTGCTGGTGTCGCGCCGCGCCGCCCATGGCCGTTACCAGGCCCTGCTGGCTTGGCTCCACGAAGGCGAGCAACTGGCCACCGACTTCCCCGGCTACCTCGGTTCGGGCATCTTCGCACCGCCTCGCGATAGCGATGAATTCCAGATCATCTTTCGCTTCAGTGACGAACCGACACTGCACGCCTGGG
Source organism: Pseudomonas sp. SWRI77 (assembly GCF_014269105.1). NCBI lineage: Bacteria > Pseudomonadati > Pseudomonadota > Gammaproteobacteria > Pseudomonadales > Pseudomonadaceae > Pseudomonas > Pseudomonas sp. SWRI77. The sequence continues at coordinate 74,832 of NZ_JABWRV010000016.1, forward strand.
AGCATTCCGCCTCGCGCCGGGCCTGGCTGCAACGTGGCAACGGGCTGTTCGAACGCCCCAAAGAAGCGCGCGCTAGCGGTCTCGATGACTGGTTTGGCACCAATAGAGTGCAAAAACCGCCACGCTGGAAGCAGGCAGTCGCTATCTGGCTAGCCTTTTTCCCGGTCTCGTTGCTGTTCAACCTGTTGTTCGGGCATTGGCTGGCAGGCATGGACCTGGTGCCGCGTGTGATGCTCAGTACCTTGGCCCTGACGCCTGTGATGGTGTACCTGTTCATCCCCCTCTCCACACGCCTGCTGGCGGGCTGGCTGCATGCCGCCCCAGCTACTGCTGCAGCCCTGCGCAGCCGCTGAGGGCTGGTCTACAAGAGGGAAACAGTTCGGGTATGCTGGGCGGCAACGAAAGGACAGACAAGTTGACCGCCCCGAACATGAACAGCCCAATTCTCGTTACCGGAGCCAGCCAGCGCGTCGGGTTGGCCCTGGCCCTCGAACTGGCGCAAGCCGGCCATACGGTGGTCAGTGCCAGCCGCAGCCTGCAGCCGCAGTCCGCACACCCCAACATCGTGCAGTTCCAGGCCGACCTGTGCCAGGCTGCCGACCGCCAGGCGCTGATCGACTACCTGCAAGGCCACTACGACGGCTTGCGCGCGATCATCCACAACGCGTCCCTGTGGCTTGACGATGGCCTGGCCAACCTCGACACCATGTTCCGCCTGCACGTCGAAGCCCCCTACCACCTCAACCTGGCCCTCGGCGACATGCTGGGCAAGGCAGGCAGCGTGGGCAAGGCCGACATCATCCACATTTGCGACGAAACCTCTTCGCGGGGCAGCAAGAGCCACATTGGCTACGCCGCCACCAAGGCCGCGCTGCAGAACATGGTGCTGTCGTTCGCCGAAAAGTACGCGCCCAAGGTGCACGTCAACGGTATCCTGCCCGGGCTGCTGATCCTCAAGGAAGGGGGTGACGAAGCCTACCGCCAGCAGACCCTGAAAAAGGCCCTGCTGGAATTCGAGCCCGGCGCCGGCCCGCTGATCGAGACGGTCAAATACCTGCTCGAAAGCCAGTACAGTACCGGTAGCCAGGTGGTCATCAACGGTGGCCGCCACCTGAAGAATCGCATGACCTGAGAGAAGCCCATGACCCCGCAACAACAGCTCGAACTCGAAGCCGCCGCGTTCCGGCGCCTGGTCGACCACCTGCAAAAACGCACCGACGTGCAGAACATCGACCTGATGAACCTGTCCGGCTTCTGCCGCAACTGCCTGTCCAAGTGGTACAAGGCCGCGGCCGACGAGGGCCAGGTCGATGTCAGCCTGGATGACGCCCGCGAAGCGGTGTACGGCATGCCCTACGCCGAGTGGAAAGCCCAATACCAGAAAGAAGCCAGCGCCGAACAACACGCGGCGTTCGAAAAAGGAAAACCTCGTGACTGATCTGAACACCCTGCGCGCCAGCCTGAAAAGCGGCGAACACGTCTTTGCCGATACCTTGGCGTTCATCGCCGCCCACTACAGCTATCAGCCACAGGCCTTCAACAACGGCGGCGTGGAAAATGCCGCCGGGCAGAACGAAGGCTCGTGCAAGACCCTGGGGCTGGCGCTGCTGGAGGGCTTGAGCGATGAAGAGGCCCTGTTGGCCTTTGGTGAGCATTATCGCGATGTGGTGGCCACGCCTGAGGGCAGCGACCATGGCAATATCCGTGCGCTGATCGCGCATGGCCTGGCTGGGGTGAAGTTCACCGGGCAGCCACTTTCGCGTAAGGCTTGAGCGTGCTGGGGCCGCTTTGCGGCCCTCTTCGCGACGCGTGGCCGCGCCTACAAACGTTACCCGACCCCTGTTATTTGATGACCGTCCCCGGCACCTCTTCGGGCAAGCTGCCCTGCTGCAACCACGCCAAGGCAATCGGCCACAGGCTGCCCCGAAAGCGGTCATGGAAAAACGCAAAATGGCCAATTTCCTCGACCGAGATATCCACAGGTGCAATACGCAGGTGCTGACGCTCAGCCCCCTGCAGGTACCCTAGCAATCGCTCTGTAGCCGCCACGGTGCCAAACGGGTCATCGGTCAGGCTGATTGCCAGCGTCGCCCCCCGCACCTGTGCAAACGGCACCCCCTGCAACCGGCGCCCGCTTGGCCGGTGCTCATAGCGTGGCGTACGGGTCGTCCAGTCGTGCACTACCCCGGCCGGCGTGTCTTCCATCCAGCCCAGGCGCTTGCCCGGGAAGTAGCCGAACGCACGGGTCAGCAAAGGCATCACCAGATGCCATTTACCGAACAGCCGCCAACGCTGATCAGCCGCGTAGTCGCGCCAGTAGGCGAATTGCGCACCCACCATCACCACCCGCCTGACTTGCCCGGCAGACGGTGCCAACCCCACCGCGCAACCGCCGAAGCTATGCCCCACCACGTCCACCGGTTGCCCGGGAAACGCCTGCGCGGCGTGGGCCAGCATGGCTTCGAAGTCCAGCCGGCCCCAGTCGCTCCAGGACGCCTGGAAGCCACGCAGTGACGGCGGCCGTGATTCGCCGATGCCTCGGTAATCGTAGGTCAGCACATCGCAGCCATGGGCGAACAGGTAGTCGGCAAAGCGGGCGTAATAGCGGCAACGCACAGAGGTGGCGGCGTTGATGATCACCAGCGGGCGCAGGGGGTTGGCCTGGGCGTGGCGCCAGCAGAAGCCGCCGAGGCTGTAGCCGTCGGCTGCGGTGTGGCGAAAGGCGGTGGCCGGTTGGGTGAGGCTGCTCATGGCGCGCGTCCTGTTGTTGTGCGCCAACGCTAGCAAAAAAATCGGGGGCTGTACCGGCCTCTTCGCGGGGCAAGCCCGCTCCCACAGGATCCCCATTGAGCCAAAGCCTTGTGGAGCACCGGTGGGAGCGGGCTTGCCCCGCGAAGAGGGCGGTACAGCCCCCTCATGTTTCAGCCGTGCTTACAGCTCGATGCAGTCGAACTTCACATCGGTGGCCACGTCTTCGTCGTAGTTGACGTCAGCGCGCTCGAAGCCGAACAGGTTGAGGAACTGCTTCTTGTAACCGGCATAGTCGGTCAGCTCGAACAGGTTCTCGGTGGTGACTTGCGGCCACATGGCCTTGCAGGCGTCCTGCACGTCATCACGCAGCTCCCAGTCGTCCAGGCGCAGGCGGCTCTTCTCGTCGACTGCGGCCGGGGCACCGTCTGCACGGTACAGGCGATCACGGAACATGCGGTCCAACTGGTCCTGGGTACCCTCGTGAACACCCTTCTCCTGCATGATCTTGAAGACCATCGACAGGTACAACGGCATCACCGGAATGGCCGAGCTGGCCTGGGTGACCACCGACTTCAGCACGGCCACATTGGCGCCGCCCTTGATTTCGCCGGCCAGTTTCTGGTCAAGGCGCAGCGCGGTTTCGTCCAGGTCCTGCTTGGCCTTGCCCAGGGCACCGTGCCAGTAGATCGGCCAGGTGATCTCGGTACCGATGTAGCTGAAGGCCACGGTGCGGGCGCCTTCGGACAGCACGTCGGCACCGGCCAGGGCATCGATCCACAGCTGCCAGTCCTGGCCACCCATGACGGTGACGGTGTCAGCGATTTCCTGCTCGGAAGCCGGCTCGATGCTGGCCTCGATGATGGTGTCCTTGTTGGTGTCGATGGCGGTCGACTTGTACGGCTGGCCGATAGGCTTGAGCGCCGAGCGAATCACTTCACCGGTTTGCGGCAGCTTGCGCACGGGGGAGGCCAGGGAGTAGATGACCAGGTCGACCTTGCCACCCATTTCGTTCTTGATCAGCTCGATGACCTTGGCACGGGCCTCGTCGGAGAACGCATCACCGTTGATCGACTTGCTGTACAGGCCTTCGGCCTTGGCAAACTTGTCGAAGGCGGCGGAGTTGTACCAGCCCGCAGTACCGGCCTTGGTCTCGGTACCTGCTTTTTCGAAGAACACGCCCAGGGTGTCGGCCTTGAAGCCGAACGCTGCGGTGATGCGGGCCGCCAGGCCGTAGCCGCTGGAAGCACCAATCACCAGGACCTTCTTCGGGCCATCCTCGCGCACGCCCAGCTTGCGGGTGGCTTCGATCTGGTCACGGACGTTGAGCTCGCAGCCCTTCGGATGGGTCGTGGTGCAGATGAAACCGCGGACCTTAGGATGAATGATGGCCAATGTCTGTACCTCGTCAGGTTTATGCCAGGGAAGCGCCACCACGGGCGATTCCGATTGATCAGAGGGTGAGACTACCCCCGCCGGTTATCCGACACATATTACGGGGTGATTGGGGGTATACAAAACCCAGGTTGCCGCCGAGTACCGCTTTCAGCCACTGCAGAAACGGCTGCGCCAGTGGATCGTCCTGTTGCACTAACACGCAACGCGCCATGCCTGGCGCACAACTAAAAAGGGCCAGCCAAATGGCCAGCCCTATTGCTTTCAACCGCCTGGTCAGGCCGCCTTGTGCTTCACAGTGATATCAATTTCCAGATTTGCGCTGGCCAGCATGTTCACCAGAGCATCCAGGGAAAATTTGTCGATTTTCCCATTCAGCAGCTCGCTCAAACGCGGCTGTGTTACGTGCAGCTGACGTGCTGCATCTTTCTGTGGGAGGTCCCAAGACTTAACTGTCTTGGTAAGGATACGCATTAGCTTTGCGCGTACCCGAAGGTTCTCGGCGTCTTCTGGCGAGTCAACCAACGCGTCCCACACGGAGGTAGTGCGTTCGTTTGCCATTTTATATGTCCCTCTGTTACGGATTAAGTTGTTTCTTGCACAAAGCAATTCGTAAGTTAATCGAGTGGGCCCTAGGTCTAGAACTTTACCCCTTGCCGTGAGGGAAGGGGTATCCAAGTCCTTTACCCCCAGCATTGGCAGGGGATAGCAGCAGTCCATCAGTCCAGCGACTTGTACCGAGCCTTACCCAGGTCGATATCGCGCTTTTCCGTCTTTTCAGTGGTCTTGCGAAACGCATGCAGGACGTATACCGCTTCCGGCCGGTTTACCACATAAAACACGCGAAAAGCCCCGTCTTTGCATTTGATACGGATTTCCCGCACCCCCTGCCCTACGCTTTCCATTGGTTTCCAGTCGTTAGGTTCATCACCGTACTGGATCAGCTCCAGCTGGTAACCAGCCCGCTGTTTCGCACCCTCCGGGAAATCCCGCAGGTCTTCCCTACTGCTGCCAACCCATTCGAGGGGCTTTTGCTCGTCTTGTATGGGACAAACTTCTTAATCGTTCGTGACAAAAATGTTGAGTGCTCATCATGAGATCCATCCTGGTATTGGTAAGGGAGGCTGAGTACCCGGCGTGCCTATCGTGGGGCTCAAATGCGCGGGGTTAGCGACATCAGCAAGGCGCTGATTATATCGGTTTCGAGATAACATCAAGCTCCCGTCACGATTTTTATATCGATATCGACATACGACAAAGACACCACCGCCCAGCCTACAGGCTCTACCGTGTGGGATTTTGAAGAGCGTCGGGGCATGGAGCGCCATTGCGGCAGGGGGTGACGGCATCTATTGCGCGACCCATCAGTGCTCGGCGGTGTAGGTGGCCGCGAGCGTAAAACGCTCACTGATCTTCCGGTAATCGTCTCCGGCCGGTGATCATCGACAAGGGCAGGTTCTCGCCCAGGCGCAGGCTTTCGACGATGGCTGCCAATACATGCACGCAGACCAACGCCAGCACCGCGTCGGCCAGAAAGCTGTGCAGGCTCATCGGCCAGTCGGCGCCCCACAGGGCGTCGACCTCTTGCGACGCCCAACCGGTCAGGCCCAGGCCCGCGATGCCGGTGAGCATCAGCAGCATCACCAGGGCGCCGATCGGCGAATGCCCCAGGCGATGGTAGGGCTGCCCGCTTATCAGCGCGCGGGCGTGGGCGGCCAGGCGCGCCGGGGTCGGCCAGAAGTCGGCCCAGCGCGCGCTTTGCGGCCCGACGAAGCCCCAGACCAGGCGCAACATCACGCACGCCAGCCCGTAATAGCCCAGCCACTGGTGCCAGTCGTCGCCCTCTTCATTGAAAAAATAATCCGCGAAGAACACCGTGGCCAACGACAGGTGGCACAGCCGCAGGAGCGGGTCCCACAGCTGTACCGTGGGGCGGGCCTTCAATCGTGGTACTCGGTCTTGACCGCCTTGCCGCTGATCGGGTCATGGTAGATCTCGATCTTGCGGCCATCCTTGTCGAAACCATAGATTTCGTAGCAGTTGCCTTTAGTGACCTTGAACTTGCTGATCTTGTAGCCCTGATCCTTGAGCTGGGCCTGGAACTTGCCCGGGTCTTGCCAGGTGCTTTTGTCTGCAGTGGTGCACTGGGTGGCGGCGAATGCTGTGCTGCTGCCGATCAGGAGGGTAAGAGCGATCAAGATGCGCATGGCCATGAGCTCCGTTGCGTTGAGTGAAACAGCACGACATCCAGCTTAGACCCAGGGTCAGCGCCTTGCCTGCAGGGCCGGCATCATTCATTTGCTTTCCAGAACAATCGCAAAGAAAAACAAACTTAACAAATGAACCAAACCCGCCGATGCTGACAACATCCTGCCCTCGCGGCGCCCACCCTTGCACGGAGAACAACAACATGAACGACGTGGTCATCGTCGCCGCCACCCGTACCGCCATCGGCAGCTTCCAGGGCGCCTTGGCCACAGTGCCCGCCGTCGACCTCGGCGCAGCCGTGATCAAGCGCCTGCTGGAACAGACCCAACTGGACCCTGCCCTGGTCGACGAAGTGATCCTCGGCCAGGTACTCACCGCCGGCGCCGGCCAGAACCCGGCCCGCCAGGCCGCGATCAAGGCCGGCCTGCCCTACAGCGTGCCCGCGCTGACGCTCAACAAGGTCTGCGGCTCGGGTCTCAAGGCCCTGCACCTGGCAGCCCAGGCTATTCGTTGCGGTGACGCCGAGGTGGTGATTGCCGGCGGCCAGGAAAACATGAGCCTGGCCCCCTACGTCATGCCTTCGGCCCGCACCGGCCAGCGCATGGGCCACGGTCAACTGGTCGACAGCATGATCACCGACGGCCTGTGGGACGCCTTCAACGACTACCACATGGGCATTACCGCCGAGAACCTGGTGGACAAGTACGGCCTCAGCCGTGAACAACAGGACGCCTTCGCCGCCGAGTCCCAGCGCAAAGCCGTGGCCGCGATCGAGGCCGGCCGATTCAAGGACGAGATCACGCCGATCGTGATGCCGCAGAAAAAGGGCGAGCCCACGGTCTTCGAGCGCGACGAACAACCCCGCCCAGGTACCACTGCCGAGTCCCTGGGCAAGTTGCGCGCAGCCTTCAAGAAAGAGGGCAGCGTGACGGCCGGCAATGCTTCCAGCCTCAATGATGGCGCCGCTGCCGTATTGCTGATGAGTGCAGCCAAGGCCAAGGCCCTGGGCTTGCCGGTGCTGGCGAAGATCGCGGCCTATGCAAGTGCGGGCGTGGACCCGGCGATCATGGGTATGGGCCCGGTTTCGGCTACCCAACGCTGCCTGGACAAGGCGGGCTGGCAGCTGGCGGACCTGGACCTGATCGAAGCCAACGAGGCCTTTGCCGCACAGGCGTTGGCGGTGGGCAAGGCCCTGGAATGGGATGCGGCGCGGGTCAATGTGAATGGCGGGGCGATTGCCCTGGGCCACCCGATCGGTGCGTCGGGGTGCCGGGTGCTGGTGACCCTGTTGCACGAGATGATCAAGCGAGATGCCAAGAAAGGGCTCGCCACGTTGTGCATTGGTGGTGGCCAGGGGGTAGCGCTGGCGATCGAGCGTTGATCCGTCATTGATGCCTGCAGGCCCGGCCTCTTCGCGAACAAACCCGCGAAGAGGCCGGGCCTGGTTACTCAGAAGCGCTCATCGGCAATCGCTGGCAGTGTCAGCTCACGCACATAACTGGCCGCCGACAGTTCCAGCATCGTGCGCACCATCAGCACCACATCGTGCAGCGGAATCAGCCCCCCTTCCCCGCGCGCCGCGGCTTCTGCCACTGGCACATCCAAGCCATCCTCGGTGTTCAGGTAGCCCAGGTTCAGGCACGTCACACCAAGCCCCTGCTCGCGATACCCTTCACGCAAGGCTTCAGCAATACCGCGCAGGGCAAACTTGGACGCGGCAAAGGTCACTTCAGGGCGCCCGCTTTGCGGCAGACCCGAGGTGGAACCGGTAAGCAGGATCCGTGGCTTTTCGCTTTCGAGCAGCATCGGCAGCAAGCGCTTGATCAGCAGGATGGTGGCCGTGATGTTGCAGTCGACCATGCCTTGCAGTTCGGCATCGCGGTCGGCAAGAAAGCTGTAGTGCTCGGCAAACGCCTCGGCTTCCCACAGCCCGAGGTTGTAGATGAGGGTATCCACGCCACCGCCCGCCAGCGCCTGGGCAATGGCCTCGACGGCGGCGGCCGGCTGAGCGAGGTCGGCCGCGATCCACTGCACCTCCACATCCTTGCTGGCCACCACCCGCTCGGGGCGCGAGCGGGACACGCCGATCAGCGTATCGCCCGGTTTGCCCAGCCCTTCCATGAAGGCCTTGCCCAGCCCCTTGCTGGCGCCGACTACCAGAACTCTCATCGCATCATTCCCTGTCGATTACCTTTCGAGCCGGCATTATAAGCACCCGTAGCGGCCCGATGATCAAGCCGTGGCGCGCAACGCGCGGGCAGCCTCTGGCGCGTCGAGCGCTTTGCTCAGCGCGGCCACTTCCTGGCACTTCTGCACGGCGAAGGCCAACCCGCCTTTGCGCTCGGCGTCGAGCTGGTCTTCACAGGCCAGCCCCAATGGGTTGTGCAACAGCGAGCAGGACGGCGCGACCCACAGGCGGTCACCCAGGCGTTCGGCCGCGTGCTGCAGCACAGCCAGGGCTTTTTCCAGGTCGCAGGCCGAGACACTACAGCCGTCGACCAGGCCCAACGACAGGATCTTGTAAGCCGGCAGGCGGTCGAGCAGGGTCGGGTACTGGTCTGGCGCACGCACCAGGTCGATGTGCAGGCCATCGACGGGCAGGTTCGCCGCCAGGCCCAGGTTTTCTTCCAGGCCACCAAAGTAGGTGGCGATCAGTTTTTTCAGCGGCGCACGTTGCAGGATGTTGTAAACGCGCTCGTAGGCATTTTTCCATTCTTGCGGCAAATCCAGCACCAGGATCGGCTCGTCGATCTGCACCCATTCAACGCCCTGTGCGGCCAGGCGGTTGAAGATTTCGTCGTACAGCGGCAACAACCGGTCGACCAGCTCAAGCTTGTCGACGTCGGCGCCTTGGGCCTTGCCCAGCCACAGATAGGTCAGCGGGCCGATCAGCACGGGTTTGACCGCATGGCCCAGGGCCTTGGCTTCTTCGACCTCTTCGAACAGTTGCTCCCAGCTCAGGGCAAACTGTTGGTCGGCGGTGAATTCCGGTACCCGGTAGTGATAGTTGCTGTCGAACCAGCGGGTCATTTCCTGGGCGTGGGCACCGCTGCTGTCGCTGCGCTCGGTCGTGCCTCGCGCCATGGCAACCACGGTTTGCAAAGTGGGCTTGGCACCGTCGTGGCCGCGAAAGCGCTGCGGGACGACACCGAAGGTCAGCGAATGGGTCAGCACCTGGTCGTGCCAGGCGAAATCGCCCACCGGCAGCAGCTCGATGCCGGCGTCCTTCTGCACCTGCCAATGGCTGGCACGCAGCGCGCGGCCCACAGCGCGCAGGCCGGCTTCGTCGAGTTCACCTTGCAAGAAGGCTTCCTGGGCTTTTTTTAGTTCGCGATCATGGCCGATGCGTTGAAAGCCCAGGGAATGTGCCAGTGCCATGTCTCGTGCCTCAGAATGTCTAAATGAATGTGGGCATTTTCGGGACCAACGAGCGCTGAGACAAACTCATTTAATTTGATATGAAATCAAGATTTACTCATGTTGATGTGTCCACCTGCATGTCTCGTTCAGAGCAGCACCCTACGCATCCGGACATGACCCCATCGGCCCTTTGCCGCACAATGCCACCCTGCCCCAACCCGGTGCCCGATCCATGAGCCTGCTGAAAACGGCGCTGCACGAAAAAACCTTCGTCTGCGTCATGGAGTTCGTCCCCAAGCCCTCGGCGGAACGTTTCGCCGCCATGGAAGCGATCATGGCCCGTGCGCACCTGTGTGGCTGGCCGATGACCCTGGCCATCGGTGATCGCGTCGGCAGCCCATTGGACCTGTCGCCCCTGGACGCCCTCGCCAGCTTCAGCTCACCCGTGCCTGCCCTGCCGCACTTTTCTGGCAAGGACCGCGAACGGCACCACTTGCTGGCGCAACTGCAACGCATGGATGCCGACGGGCTTGACCAACTGCTGCTGCTCACTGGCGACCGCCTGCCTGGGCATCAACCCGCAGAGCGTCCGGTGCGCTACCTGGAATCGGTGGCCGCCCTGCAGCTCGCGCGCCAGGCTTGCCCACACTGGTTGCTCGGTGCCGCGCTCAACCCATTCAAGTACTGCGAGGAAGAAGGCGGCGCGCAGTACTTCAAGGCCGAGAAAAAACTGGCTGCGGGCGCCGACTTCCTGACCCTGCAGCTGGGCTTCGATGCCAGCAAGCACCAGGAAGCCCAAACCTGGATGAACCGCCAGCCGCACCCGAAACCCTTGCTGGCCTGCCTGATGAGCCTTACCCATGGCCGCGCCGCAATGCTCGATCACGTGGCTGGCGTGACGGTCACGCCGTCCATGCGCGACATGCTCGAAGCGGAAGCAGCCGTGTCCAAGGCCCACGCCCAGGCGCGCAGCGTCGACCGGCTGGCGCTGCAGGTGATTGGTGTAAAACTGATGGGCTACGCCGGGGTGCACGTGTCGGGCATTCACGAACTCAAGCAGCTGTTGGCCCTGGAACAACGCATCGAACACTGGCAAACGCAGATCCACTCACTGGAACAGTGGGCGCCAGCCTGGGCGGCCAGTTGGCAGGTGCCCGGCCTGCCTGCCGTGGTCTTTCATCCACCGTCAGCGAGCTGGCGCCAGGGCGAGTCGAAGGTCAGCGCGTCGAACAAAGAGAAGGCGCGGTACCACCTGCTGCACGCGTCCCATGCCTTGCTGTTCAGCCGCAGCAACTGGCTGAGCCAGGCATTCGGCTGGGCCGTTCGCCAACCGTTGTGGGCAACAGCCCGCGGTGCGCGCGTGCTGCACGGGGTGGAGCGTGCGCTGAAGCGACCGCTGGTGGGCTGCGATACCTGCGGCCGCTGCCGCCTCGAAGACACCCTCTACATCTGCCCGGAAACCTGCCCCAAGGGCCTGGCCAACGGCCCCTGCGGCGGTACCTCGCTGAACCGCTGCGAATTCGGCGACCGCGAATGCATCCACAGCGTCAAGTACCGCACCGCCAAGGCCGTGCGGCAGACGGCTGTGCTCACCGAGCGGCTGATCCCGTGCATCGAAGTGCAAACCCGCCACCGCAGTTCATGGCCGGCCTGGTTCGCGGCCCAGGCACCTCACCGGCTCAAGCCCTGCTCAAAGCCTCGAACCCAGCCCGAATCGTAGCCTCGGGCAGGTCATCGGCAATGAACACCAGCACGCTTTCGCGGGCCTCGCCTGCTGCCCATTCGGCATCCCAGTCAAAGCCGTAGAGCTTGAGCACGCCCTGAAACACCAGGCGACGATCGTCCCCGGCAATGTTCAGCACGCCCTTGTAACGCAGCAATTGCTTGCCGTGGGTTTCCAGCAGCGCGTTCATGAAGTCGCTGAGGCGGTCGATGTCCAGCGGGGTGTCGGTGCGCAACACCAAGGTCGAGATACGGTCCGGGGTGGCCGGCTTGAGCACCGGGCGCAGGGCCGGCTTGAGGCTGGCGCCCAGGTCGGTATTGAGGTTGAAACCGCGCACATCGAGTAGTTCGGCCAAGTCGATGCGCCCCTGTTCGACCACACGAATGGCGGCACGGCCGTTGATGCGCGACAGGCGCTCGCGCAGGGCATCCACCGCCGCAGGTTCGACCAGGTCGGTCTTGCTCAGCAGCAGGCGGTCGGCAAAACCGACCTGGGCCTGGGCAATGGCCTGGGTCAGGTGCAGATCGGCATGGGCGGCGTCGACCAGGGTGATGATGCCGTCGAGGATGTAGCGATCACGCAGGTCCTCGTCGATGAAAAAGGTCTGCGCAACCGGTGCAGGGTCGGCAAGCCCGGTGCATTCGATCACCAGGCGGTCGAAGGCGATCTCGCCGGCGTCCAGGCGCTCCAGCAGCAGGTACAGGGCGCGGGTGAGGTCACCATGGATGCTGCAGCACACGCAGCCGTTGGCCAGGGTCATGACCTGTACCGGCTCGTCGCCCAGCAGCTGGCTGTCGATACCGGCCTCGCTGAACTCGTTCTCGATCACGGCGATCTTCAGGCCGTGCTCGGCCTTGAGCATGTGCTTGAGCAAGGTGGTCTTGCCGGCACCCAGAAAGCCGGTCAGTACGGTGACGGGAATAGGCGATTGCACGCAAAAAGCTCCTGAAGCTGAAAATGAATGTGGGAGCCCGGCTGCCCGGGCTCCCACAGGTTCACAGGTGTTGCAGGCTCAACAGCACTTGGGCCCGGACTTGCCACCGTAACGCGCTTCCTGGCGTTCACGGAAGAACGCCTCGTAGCTCATCACCGGTTTGTCCGGGTGCTTGTTCTGCATGTGTTCGACATAGTTGTCGTAGTCGGGCATGCCGACCATCAGGCGGGCTGCCTGCCCCAGGTACTTACCCAGTCGACCCAGGTCGTTGAACATAGCTGCAGTCCTCTCGTTTACGCGTCAGGCAGCGCCTGGAACGGGGTTTCCTTGTCGGTGCGTTCCTTGCGGCCCCAGGCGGCGTAGCCGACCTTGATGGCGAAGAACAGGATGCTGAACACCACCAGCAGGAACAGAATCGTCAGGCCCGCGTTGGTGTAGGCGTTGTAGATCACGTGCTGCATCTGCCCGATGTCCTTGGCCGGGGCCAGTACCTGGCCGGCGTCCAGCGCAGTGCTGTACTTCTTGGCCAGGGCCAGGAAGCCAACGGCCGGGTTCGGGTCGAACAGCTTGATCAGGCCTGCAGCAGTGGTACAGATCAGCAGCCACACGGCCGGCACCAGGGTGACCCAGATGTAGCGCTGACGCTTCATCTTGATCAGCACCACAGTACCGAGCATCAAGGCGATACCGGCCAGCATCTGGTTGGAGATGCCAAACAGCGGCCACAAGGTGTTGATGCCACCCAGCGGGTCGATCACGCCCTGGTACAGCAGATAACCCCACATTGCCACGCAGCCAGCGGTGGCGAGCAGGTTGGCACCCCACGATTCGGTGCGTTTGAGCGCCGGCACGAAGCTGCCCAGCAGGTCCTGCAGCATGAAGCGCCCGGCACGGGTACCGGCGTCCACGGCGGTGAGGATGAACAGGGCTTCGAACAGGATCGCGAAGTGATACCAGAAGGCCATGGTGTTCTCACCCGGCAGCACCTGGTGAAGGATCTGCGCGATACCCACCGCCAACGTTGGCGCACCACCGGCACGGGCCAGCACGGTGTGCTCGCCAATGTCGCGGGCAACCGCTTCGAGCTGCTCAGGGGTGATCAGGAAGCCCCAACTGCTGACCGTCTGCGCCACCGTAGCAACGTCGGCGCCAACCACCGCAGCCGGGCTGTTCATGGCGAAGTACACGCCAGGCTCGATCACCGAGGCGGCGACCATGGCCATGATGGCGACGAACGACTCCATCAGCATGCCGCCGTAGCCGATGTAACGGGCGTTGGTTTCGTTATCCAGCAGCTTGGGCGTGGTGCCCGAGGAGATCAGCGCGTGGAAGCCCGATACCGCACCGCAGGCGATGGTGATGAACAGGAACGGGAACAATGTGCCCTTCCAGACCGGCCCAGTACCGTCGGTGAACTGGGTCAGGGCCGGCATTTTCAGCTCTGGCGCGATGATCAGGATACCGATGGCCAGGCCAACGATGGTGCCGATCTTGAGGAAGGTCGACAGGTAGTCACGCGGTGCCAGCACCAGCCATACCGGCAGTACGGCAGCGACGAAGCCATAACCCACCAGCATCCAGGTGATCTGCACGCCGGTGAAGGTGAACGCCGGGCCCCAGACCGGGTCCGCAGCGATCACGCCGCCCAGCCAGATCGACGCCAGCAGCAGCACCACGCCGACCACCGAAATCTCGCCGATGCGGCCCGGGCGGATATAGCGCATGTAAATGCCCATGAACATCGCGATCGGGATGGTCGCCATCACCGTGAACATGCCCCATGGGCTCTCGGCCAGGGCCTTGACCACGATCAGCGCCAGCACCGCGAGGATGATGATCATGATCAGGAAGCAACCGAACAGGGCGATGGTGCCCGGGATCCGGCCCATTTCCTCGCGCACCATGTCGCCCAGCGAGCGACCGTTGCGGCGGGTAGACATGAACAGGACCATGAAGTCCTGCACTGCACCGGCCAGCACAACGCCGGCGATCAGCCAGAGCGTGCCGGGCAGGTAGCCCATCTGCGCGGCGAGTACCGGGCCCACCAGTGGGCCGGCGCCGGCAATAGCGGCGAAGTGGTGGCCGAACAGGATGTGCTTGTTGGTCGGGACGTAGTCCAGGCCATCGTTGTTGAGCACCGCCGGGGTGGCTCGGCGCGGGTCGAGTTGCATCACCTTGGTGGCGATGAACAGGCTGTAGTAGCGGTAGGCGACCAGGTAGATGGCCACTGCCGCGACCACGATCCACAAGGCGTTGATCGCCTCGCCGCGACGCAGGGCGACAACACCCAGCGCGCAGGCTCCTATGACCGCCAACGCCAGCCACGGGATGTGGCGTAGCAGGCTGTTATTGTTGTTCATGGCATGCTTCCAGCTAAGTGGTTGGAATAGACAGCCCCTTGAGTCTAGGGCCTGCTTGACGGCTTTACCATCCCGATTTGGCGCTCAGCCACTGACCAGCACGCGCTCTAGCACGCTGCTACCCGAACTACCCGCAGTCCGTGGCGACAACGTTACTTCGGCTGACCTGTCATTTCTGCCAGTTGCGCAGGGAGGCCCCCGCGCATTCAATGATCAGGCAAACCCGTTGTCACGACATGACGCACGGGTTCAAGTGCGCAAACGCTCGAACCGTGCGTCGAACATTTGATAACCAGCAAGCAGGGACCGATGATGACTCAGGATAAGAGCAGCTCCACGTGTGACTCAGACTCAATCGAACTCAAACATGGCTCGATCTCGACGCCCAAGTCCCGAGCGACTTTCGCTGAAGAGAGACGCCTCATTGAGGGAAATCTTCACAACGGCATCGAAAGCGGCAAATTCTTCCCTCAGACCACGGGCGGGCTGGCCGATCCCTACGCCAAGGACGACGTGAGAAGTATGGCGCCACCGGTCGATGGCAAGATTGCCAGCGGCGAGAGGCAGGGCGCTGCCTACCTGGACCGCACAGATGTCGACTGGGACAAGCATGACGTTACCAGCGACACACCGCTGGAGTTCGTCTGGAGCTTCAGCGCGCGCCACAAGTACCGCCGTTTCAACTACTTCATCACCAAAGCCGGATGGAACCCGACTCAGCCGCTTTCGCGTGCACAGTTCGAATCTGAACCCTTCGCCACTTTCCTCAATGAACGCCAACCCTATTGGAGTTACTCGGACGAAGAAATGTGGCCGGAGCAGCCGACCAGACACACCCTGACGTTGCCTGAGCGCGACGGTTATCAAGTGCTGCTTGGGGTATGGGAAATTGCCGAGACCGATAAAGCCTTCTATCAGGTGGTTGACCTGAATTTCGTCTCCAAGTAAGGGTGGCACCGGGCGACGCCCGCAGACGGTACCTTGTCGCTCGCCCTCAGGCAGAAAAGGCCATGGCTGGTCTATAGTCAGAACATCTGACGAGGGGCCCGCCATGACCACTTCTTCCAACAATCGCCGACGCTTCCAGCGCATAGACTTCGACGCCCCCACCGAACTGCGCCAGGGTGACCGCCGCTGGCCGGTCAAACTGCTTGACCTGTCGCTCAAGGGCCTGCTGGTCGAGCGCCCCCAGCCGTGGAATGCCGACCTCTCACAGGACTTCGATGCGATCATCCACCTTGACCCGCATACCCACGTGCGGATGCAGGTGGAGCTTCGTCATGAAGAAGCACAGCGCCTGGGCTTCGTCTGCCTCTACATCGACCTCGATTCGATGAGCCATTTGCACCGTCTTGTAGAACTGAACGTGGCCGACAGCACCGAAATGATGCGTGAGCTGCGAGAACTCATCGAATAATGGGATCTCTTAGCTAGCTAACATCCTTCCCACCTAGCGTTTCCTGTCTACCCAGACAGCTTTAAGCCTGGGTAGCAGCTCTTTGTACACACCCCTCTAATACAGCCTTTCATGACTTGGTACGCGTTCTGCATTGGGTTTCAGGCCACCCTGAAGCCGGGCTTGTTCGCGCTCCGATCAAAATATTGTATACAATTCTTGTAGCAATCAATTGTAGGAAGTGTCTACAGTAGCGGCACAACAATAAACGCAGAGAGCCTGCTCCATGACTACGTCCCCTAGCACGTCTCCCGCCAAGCGCCCCGAGGATGAAAACCTCGGCCTTGGGGCCAACCTGGCCTATGGTCTGCAGCATGTGTTGACCATGTATGGAGGGATCGTTGCGGTACCCCTGATCCTGGGGCAGGCCGCGGGCCTGAATGGTGCCGAAATCGGCATGCTGATCGCCGCGTCATTGTTTGCCGGAGGCCTGGCCACCTTGCTGCAGACGCTTGGCCTGCCATTCTTCGGTTGCCAGTTGCCGCTGGTGCAGGGCGTATCGTTCGCCGGCGTGGCAACCATGGGCGCCATTCTCAGCAGCGAAGGCGGTGGTGGCCTGCCGGGTGTGCTGGGTGCGGTCATGGCGGCCTCGTTCATCGGCTTCCTGATCACGCCGGTGTTCTCGCGCATCACCAAGTATTTCCCACCGCTGGTAACCGGCATCGTCATCACCACCATCGGTTTGACCCTAATGCCGGTGGCCGCACGCTGGGTGATGGGCGGCAACAGTGCTTCGCCGGAGTTCGGCAGCGTGGCCAACATCGGCCTGGCGGCACTGACCTTCGCCATCGTGCTGCTGCTGAGCAAACTGGGCAGCGCGACCATCTCGCGCCTGTCGATTCTCCTGGCCATGGTGTTTGGCACCCTGATCGCCTGGGCGCTGGGCATGACCGACTTCAGCAAGGTCACCCAAGGCCCGATGTTCGCCTTCCCCACGCCGTTCCATTTCGGCATGCCGGAATTCCACATCGCCGCGATCCTGTCGATGTGCATCGTGATCATGGTGACCCTGGTGGAAACCTCGGCCGACATTCTCGCGGTGGGCGACATCATTGAAACCAAGGTCGACTCCAAGCGCCTGGGCAATGGCCTGCGTGCCGACATGGCGTCGAGCATCCTGGCACCGATCTTCGGCTCGTTCACCCAGAGCGCCTTCGCCCAGAACGTCGGCCTGGTGGCCGTGACCGGGGTCAAGAGCCGCTACGTGGTGGCCACCGGTGGCGTCATTCTGGTGGTGCTCGGCTTGCTGCCGGTCATGGGCCGGGTAATTGCCGCCGTGCCTACCCCGGTATTGGGCGGCGCGGGCATCGTGCTGTTCGGCACCGTGGCAGCCAGCGGCATCCGTACCCTGTCCAAGGTCAGCTACAAGAACAACGTCAACCTGATCATCGTCGCCGCTTCGCTGGGCTTCGGCATGATCCCGATTGCCGCACCGACCTTCTACCACCACTTCCCGAACTGGTTCGAGACCATCTTCCACTCGGGCATCAGCTCGGCGGCGATCATGGCGATTCTGCTGAACCTGATCTTCAACCACTTCACCACTGGCAACTCGGACCAGCAGTCGGTATTTGCCGCAGCCTACGAACGCACCATCCAGTATTCGGACATTTCTGCACTGCGCGATGGCGATTACTTCAAGGATGGCAAGCTGTTCGATGCCGAGGGTATTGAAGTGCCGATGCTGGAGCTGGACGAGCATGGCAACGAGGCGCCCAGGCGCAGCCCGGTTGCCGAGCATTGACCGCTGATTGAGCGGTTAAGCAAGGGGAGCCGATGCGCATCGTCGGCTCCCCTTTTTGTTTGCCTTTACAGGCAATACATCACTCGAACAGGGCATCCAAAGCCTGTTCCAGCCGGGTCACGGCGATCACCTGCAACCCTGCCGGCGGCTCCTTGGGCGCATTGCCCTTGGGCACGATGGCCCGCTTGAAGCCATGCTTGGCCGCCTCTTTCAGCCGCTCTTGGCCACTGGGCACCGGCCGCACCTCGCCCGACAAGCCAATCTCGCCAAACACCAGCAACCCATGGGCCAACGGCCGGTTGCGCAGGCTGGACATCACCGCCGCCAACAAAGCCAGGTCAGAAGCCGTCTCCAGCACCTTCACGCCGCCCACCACGTTGAGGAACACATCCTGGTCATGGGTAGGAATGCCGCCATGCCGGTGCAGTACCGCCAACAACATGGCCAGGCGGTTCTGGTCCAGGCCCAGGGTCACCCGCCGCGGGTTGGCCAGGTGGCTGTCATCGACCAGCGCCTGCACCTCGACCAGCATCGGCCGAGTGCCCTCCCAGGTGGCCATCACCACACTGCCCGGCACCTCTTCCTGGGTGCGATTGAGGAAGATCGCCGAAGGGTTCGAAACCTCCTTGAGGCCGCGGTCGGTCATGCCGAATACGCCCAGTTCGTTGACCGCACCAAAGCGGTTTTTCACCGCCCGCAGCAGGCGCAGGCGGCCATCGGACTCGCCCTCGAAATACAGCACGGTGTCGACCATGTGCTCCAGCACCCGCGGCCCGGCCAGCGAGCCTTCCTTGGTGACGTGGCCCACCAGGAAGATGGCCGTGCCGCTCTGCTTGGCGTAACGCACCAGCAACGCCGTGCTCTCGCGCACCTGGGCCACGCCACCGGGCGCTGATTGCAGCTGTTCGGTGAAAATGGTCTGGATCGAGTCGATGACCATGACTCGGGGCTTTTCCTGGCGAGCCGTGGCGATGATGGTCTCGATACAGGTTTCGGTCATCACCTTGAGCTGGTCCTGGGGCAGGCCCAGGCGGCGCGAGCGCATCGCCACCTGCTGCTGCGACTCTTCGCCGGTGACATACAGCGCAGGCATGTGCACGGCAATGTTGCACAGGGTCTGCAACAGAATGGTCGACTTGCCGATACCCGGGTCACCGCCGATCAGCACCACCGAGCCATCGACCAAACCGCCACCCAGCACGCGGTCCAGTTCGCTGCTGCTGGTGGTGAAGCGCGGGATCTCTTCCACGCTGACTTCGGCCAGGGTCTTGATCTGCGCCTGTTGCCCGGTCCAGCCGGCCCGGCCACTGCTGGGTGCCGCCGCCCCGCCGCTCTCGATCATGGTTTCGACCAGGGTGTTCCAGGCCCCGCATTCGCCGCACTGGCCGGCCCATTTGGGGAAGGTCGCGCCGCATTCGGTGCAGCCATACAAGCGCTTGGCCTTGGCCATGGGCGGTTTCTCCTGGAAAAAACCGCCATGATAGCCGAGCGAGACGTGTCTCGAACGCTTCGGCGTGCGACAAAACTATTCGTTCTAACCGCAGTCACTACCCCTGAACACAACGCATGAAGCGTTTTAGTGGCTTACACTGCGTTAACCTCACCATTTGTTACAAAGGAATCGAACATGGGCATGATCAGTGAGTTCAAGGCCTTCGCGGTCAAAGGCAACGTCGTCGACATGGCGGTCGGTATCATCATCGGCGCGGCCTTCGGCAAGATCGTCTCGTCCTTCGTGGGTGACGTAGTCATGCCACCACTGGGCCTGTTGATCGGTGGCGTGGACTTCAGCGACCTGGCCATTACCTTGAAGGCTGCAGAAGGCGACGTTCCGGCAGTAATGCTGGCCTACGGCAAGTTCATCCAGACCGTGATCGACTTCTTGATCGTTGCGTTCGCCATCTTCATGGGCGTGAAGGCGATCAACCGCCTGAAGCGCGAAGAGGCCGTGGCACCGAGCGCGCCACCCGTGCCAAGTGCCGAAGAGACGTTGCTGACCGAAATCCGCGACCTGCTCAAGACGCAGAACCAGAACCGCCTGCCTTGAAGGTGCCGGGGCCGCGTTGCGGCCCCCGTGTCACCAGTAGTTTTCTACCGCCACCTGCCCTGGCCGCTTGCTCAGGCTCAACTGCAGATCACGCGCCTTGAGCACCTTGCGCGTTTCATCGATCATCTCCGGGTTGCCGCAGAGCATCACACGTGAATGCTCGGGCGACAGCGCAAGCCCCGCCGCCTTCTCCAGCTCACCGTTCTCGATCAACGTGGTAATGCGTGCATTCAACGCGCCCGGATGCTGCTCACGGGTCACTATCGGGATGAACTGCAATTTGCCGGCGTGCTCCGCCAGGTAGTCGCGCTGCTCCAACTCGGCGATTTCCTTCACGTAGGCCAGCTCCTTCGCTTCGCGCACCGAGTACACCAGCTTGATGCTGTCGAAACGCTCCCAGGCCTCGAAGTCCTGCAGGATGGACATGAACGGTGCAATGCCGGTGCCGGTGGCCAGCAACCACAGGTCGCGGCCGCCAATGAAGCGATCGAGTGTCAAAAAGCCAAAGGCCTGCCGGTCGATCAGCAGGCTGTCACCCTCGCCCAGCCGGCTCAGCTCGCTGGTGAACTCCCCGCCGGGCACCACGATCGAGAAGAAGTCGAGGTACTCGTCATGGGGCGCGCTGACCATGGAATAGGCGCGCCACACCACACTGCCATCGGCCTTGGTCACCCCGAGACGAGCAAACTGGCCGGCCCGGAAGCGAAAGCCCGAATCGCGTGTTACCCGCAGGCTGAAGAGGTTCGGCGTCAGTGGCTGAACATCGAGCAGGGTCTGGCGGGTGAACTTTTCGGCGCTGGCAGTCATATCGGGCTCCAAGGTTGACGTGCGCACAGTGTCGCGCAAAGCGGCCTGGATAAAAACCACCCGTTTGTAAGGCCTCACCACCTCGATGCTGCCGATGTCGCAGACAAACATGATCGCTATAACAAAAAATTCCCAACGCTTTAGTAGGTTTTTCCTACAATGATGCGGGTATGCAAACGGATTGGATCCTGTTGCCCCATCCATAGGAGCGTTACGGATGCCTCACTGGAAACCCGAGCATCTCCATCAATTTGTCAGCGAGCGGTGCCCGCGCAAGTTGTTCAACATCGCTGTGCATCTGGTGCAAGACTTGGGTATGGAACACCTGGGGCTGAACATTCGCATCCAGATTGCCACGCAGACACCCCGGCTTTACCTCTACAGCAATTATCCAAGCGAATGGATCGAGCGCTATCAGCGCGATGATTTCTACAAGCAAGACCCAGCCGCACGCTTGAGCCATGGTCAGACCACACCTGTATTGTGGACCGACGAACTGTATTGCGAGGCCCCGCAATTTCGCGAGGCTGCCTGCCAGCACGGGCTGCGTCATGGTTGGACACAGTCGCTGCACGACCTGCAGCACAATGAAAGCCAAGTCAGCGTCGCCAGGCCAGCAGGCCAGATTGCAATCAACGAACTCTACGAAAAAGCCGCCAGCGTGCAGTGGCTGTGCCACACCCTGCACTCGGTACTGTGCGAGCACCACCTGGACGCGCTCTGCCCGCCTCAGCCGAAAATGAGCGAGCGGGAGCTGGAAGTGCTGAGGTGGTCAGCTGCAGGCAAGACCGCCGCCGACGTTGCCTCCATCCTGTCGCTGTCACAAAGTACGGTCAACTTCCATATCCGCAGCGTGATCACCAAGACCAACGCCTCCAACAAGGCAGGCGCCATCGCCATAGCCGCCCTGCGTGGGTGGATCTGACAGCCCCCCCTGCGACTACCGGCAAAGCCCTGTAGAATGGCACGGCAAAGCCCGCGGCGATCCGCAACGGGCAGATTCGTACCCGAGCCAGACGCCATGCCCTTGTTGACCACCCCCTACGCCGAACTCGACCTGATCCGCCAGCCGGACCAGGCCAACGAACCTCTGCAGGCATTCGACGCCGCTGACGAGTACCTGCTCGCGCACTTGCATGAGCAGGCGCCTGACGCCAGCTGCCGGGTATTGGTGCTCAATGACAGCTTCGGTGCCCTGGCCGCCAGCCTGGCCGGGCAGCTTGCAGTGACCAGCAGTGGCGATTCGCACCTGGCGCACCTGGCCTTGGAAAAAAACCTCGCGCGCAACGGCAAGCCGTTCGACAGCGTGCCGTTCGTACCGGCCAGCGAACCGTGGCAGGGTCCGTTCGACCGGGTGCTGGTACGCGTGCCCAAGACCCTGGCCTTACTCGAGGAGCAACTTATTCGTCTGCAGGGCCACCTGGCGCCCGGCGCGCAGGTGATTGCCGGGGCGATGATCAAGCACCTGCCCCGTGCCGCCGGTGAGCTGATGGAAAAGTACATCGGCCCGGTTCAGGCCTCGCTGGCGCAAAAGAAGGCCCGACTGCTGACGGCCACCGATGCCGAGCGCCCGGCCGCGCGCTCGCCCTACCCTAGCCGCTATCAGCTCGAAACGCCGGCTCTTGAGCTGCTCAACCACGCCAACGTGTTCTGCCGCGATGGCCTGGATATCGGCACCCGTGCCTTTCTCCCGCACCTGCCGCGCAACCTGGGCCAGGCCCGTGTCGCCGACCTTGGCTGCGGCAACGGCGTCCTGGCGATCGCCAGCGCACTGGCCAACCCCGAGGCGCATTACACGCTGGTCGACGAGTCGTACATGGCGGTGCAATCGGCGCGGGAAAACTGGCAGGCGGCACTGGGCGAGCGCCCGGCATTGATGCTGGCGGCCGATGGTTTGGCGGGGGTAGAAAAGCAGTCGCTGGACGTGGTGCTGTGCAATCCGCCGTTCCACCAGCAACAGGTGGTGGGCGACTTCCTCGCCTGGCGCATGTTCCAGCAGGCCCGGGAGGCACTGGTGGTAGGCGGTGCGTTGTATATCGTCGGTAACCGTCACCTGGGTTACCACAGCAAGCTGGCGCGGCTGTTCCGAGGGGTGGAACAGGTGGCGGCAACGCCGAAGTTCGTGATTCTCAAGGCCCGCAAGTAAGTGGCTGGGGCCGCTTGGCGGCCCCAGCCCCTTTAATGGGTAGTCAGCCCGGCTGCCCCCATGAACAGCCGCATTACCCAGGCCGCCACCCCCAGGGCCGCCACGCTCATCGCCCAGATCAGCACCAGCCAACCCAGCCGCTGCCACAAGGGCTTTTTCTCTTCTACACCATGCTTGCCGGTCATCATGCGGCCCTCCTAGTGATAGCCGTCTTCGTGAGTCACCTTGCCGCGGAACACGTAGTAGCTCCAGAAGGTATAGCCAAGGATGAACGGCAGGATGAACAACGTCCCCACCAGCATGAACCCTTGGCTCTGCGGCGGCGCCGCTGCATCCCAGATCGAGATCGACGGCGGGATGATGTTCGGCCACACACTGATACCCAGGCCGCTATAGCCGAGGAACACCAGCACCAGGGTCAGCAGGAACGGCGTGTAGTTGGCATTGCGCGCGACTGCCTTGAGCAACCCGTAGAAGGTCACCAGCACCAGGATCGGCACCGGCATGAACCAGATCAGGTTGGGCATGCTGAACCAGCGATCGGCAATCTGCGGGTAGGCGAGCGGCGTCCACAGGCTGACGATGCCGATTACCACCAGCAGCACCAGCGCCAGCGGCCTTGCCAGGTCATGCATCTGCAGTTGCAGCGGCCCCTCGGTCTTCATGATCAGCCAGGTGCAGCCCAGCAGGGTGTAGGCGACGATCAGGCCCAGGCCGCTGAACAGGCTGAACGGGGTCAGCCAGTCGAGCGTGCCACCGGCATAGTGGCGGTCGACCACCTTGAAGCCCTCGATGAACGCGCCCAGGGCAACCCCCTGGAAGAAGGTGGCGATCAGCGAACCCCAGATGAACGCCTTGTCCCAGATGTGGCGCTTGTCGTCCTTGGCCTTGAAGCGGAACTCGAAGGCCACGCCACGGAAGATCAGCCCGATCAGCATGAGTATTAGCGGCAGGTACAAGGCTTCGAGCACCACCGAATAGGCCATCGGGAAGGCCCCGAACAGCCCGGCGCCGCCCAGCACCAGCCAGGTCTCGTTGCCGTCCCATACCGGGGCGACGGTGTTCATCATCACATCACGGTCA
The DNA here is from genome assembly GCF_014269105.1 of Pseudomonas sp. SWRI77. NCBI lineage: Bacteria > Pseudomonadati > Pseudomonadota > Gammaproteobacteria > Pseudomonadales > Pseudomonadaceae > Pseudomonas > Pseudomonas sp. SWRI77. The sequence continues at coordinate 98,843 of NZ_JABWRV010000016.1, forward strand.
CGCTCGCCCTTGACGAAGGGGAAGAGCATGCCGATGCCCAAATCGAAACCATCCATCACCACGTACATCATGACGCCGAAGATGATGATCACGGCCCAGATCAGCGGAAGGTCGATACCCATGGCTCAGTTCCCCTTGCTCAGGCTGGCAGTGTCGGCCTCATGGCCATCATCGGCGGCGGACAACGGCCGCGCCGGCGTGCGTTTCTGGCCTGGGCCACCCGGGTTGGGTTCATCACCCTCGCCCGTCTGCGGCCCTTTGCGCACCAGGCGCATCATGTAGCCAAGGCCGGTGCCGAACAGCGCGAAGTACACCACCACGAACGCCACCAGGGTAAAGCCGAGCTGCGCATAACTGTGGTTGGACACCCCTTCGGAGGTGCGCATCAGGCCATACACCACCCACGGCTGGCGGCCGATTTCGGTGGTGAACCAACCCGCAAGGATGGCGACAAGGCCAGAGGGGCCCATCCACAAGGTCAGGTACAGGAACGGCCTGGAGCTGTAGAGCGTGCCGCGCTTGCGCAGCCACAGGCTCCATAGGCCAACGAAGATCATCAGCAAGCCCAGCCCGACCATGACCCGGAACGACCAGAACACGATGGTCGAGTTAGGCCGGTCCGCCGCCGGGAATTCCTTCATCGCCGGCACTTGCTTGTCCAGGCTGTGAGTCAGGATCAGGCTGCCAAGCGCTGGGATCTCGACCTTGAAGCGCGTGGTCTCGGCTTTCATGTCGGGGATGCCGAACAGGATCAGCGGGGTCGGCTCGCCCGGCACGTTCTCCCAATGGCCTTCGATGGCCGCGATCTTCACGGGCTGGTGCTTGAGCGTGTTGAGGCCGTGGAAGTCACCGATCACCGCCTGGACCGGCGCGACGATCAGCGCCATCCACATGGCCATCGACAGCATCTTGCGCACGGCCGGGTTGTCACGCCCGCGCAGCAGGTGCCAGGCCGCCGATGCACCGACGAAGAAGGCGGTGGCGACGAACGCGGCGGTGGCCATGTGCATCAACCGGTAGGGGAACGAGGGGTTGAAGATCACTGCCAGCCAGTCCACCGGCACCACCCGGCCATCGATGATTTCGTGGCCTTGCGGGGTCTGCATCCAGCTGTTGGACGCCAGAATCCAGAAGGTCGAGACCAGCGTGCCAAGCGCCACCATGACCGTGGCGAAGAAGTGCAGGCCACGGCCCACACGGTTCCAACCGAACAGCATGACGCCCAGGAAGCCTGCCTCGAGGAAGAACGCCGTCAGCACCTCGTAGGTCAGCAAGGGGCCGGTGACGGCGCCGGCAAAATCGGAGAAGCGGCTCCAGTTGGTGCCGAACTGATAGGCCATGACCAGGCCAGAGACCACGCCCATGCCGAAGTTGACGGCGAAGATCTTCGACCAGAAGTGGTAAAGGTCACGGTAGACCTGGTGGTGGGTCCGCAGCCAAAGGCCTTCAAGGACCGCCAGATAGCTCGCCAGACCAATGGTGATGGCCGGGAACAAGATGTGAAAGGACACGGTAAACGCAAACTGGATTCGGGCGAGATCTAGGGCCTCTAAACCGAACATAGTGCTTCCTCTTCAGATAATCCGGCGTTCGGGCTCGTGGCCTTTGCGCCTACTGCCCCCACGGTATCGAGTGCGGCGAGTTTGAATTGTTCTGTGCAATCGCAGGGATTCCGGCCCAAGGGCCACATCGTTGCCGGTTCGTTGCAAATACAACGATTGATCCAGATCAACGACTGACTGCAAGCATAGTCCTGAATAGCCAGCCGGGCCGTGTGGTTGATTGCCGCGTGACCTGTTGCCCCACCCTCTTTCAGAACCTGTGAAAAAGTGCCGATCACGGCAAACAGTAACTGCTTGTTACAAACAGATGATAATCTGCCGGCCCCTCTACTGCGCCGAGGCCACAGGTTTCCGATGCCCGATTCCGCACCGCAGTTGTTGCGCCATCATCGCCCCTTCCTCGCCTTCTGGCTGGCCCGTGTGTTCACCGCCAGCGGCTTCCAGATGCTCACCGTGGCCATTGGCTGGCACCTCTACCAGCTCACCGGCAATGTGCTCGACCTGGGCCTGGTCGGCCTGGTCGAATTCGCCCCACGGGTGCTGTTCATGCTGCACACTGGGCATGTCGCCGACCGCTATGACCGGCGCAAGGTCGCTGCCCTGTGCCAAAGCCTGCAGGGGCTGATTGCCCTGGCGCTGGTAGTGGGCAGCGCCACCGACAACGTCAGCCGCGAGCTGATCTTCGCCCTGGCCTTCCTGCTGGGCGCCACGCGCTCGTTCGAGATGCCGGCCACCCAGGCCCTGCTGCCCAATGTGGTGCCGCCGGGGTTGTTCCCACGGGCGGTGGCGGCCTCGGCCTCGGCGACCCAGGCAGCCACCATCGTCGCCCCGGCGGTGGGCGGGTTGCTGTATGCCTTCGGCAGTATCTGGGTGTACGGCCCGACCGTGGCGCTGTACGCCATTGCCTGTGCGCTGACATTGAGCCTGGACGCACGCCAGCAAGTGGCCCAGCGTGGCCGTGCCAGCCTGGAGTCGCTGCTGGCCGGCATCCGCTTCATCCGCAGCCGGCCAGACATCCTCGGCGCCATCTCGCTGGACCTGTTCGCCGTGCTGCTGGGCGGTGCCACCGCGTTGTTGCCGGTGTTCGCCAAGGACATCCTGCTGACCGGCCCCTGGGGCCTGGGCCTGCTGCGCTCGGCACCGGCGGTGGGGGCGTTGCTGATGTCGCTGTGGTTGGCGCGCTTCCCGTTCGAGCGCAAGGTAGGCCGCACCATGTTCACCGCCGTGGGCGTGTTTGGCGTGGCGACCATCGCATTTGGCCTGTCGACGTCGTTCTGGTTCTCGCTGGCGGTGCTGGTGTTACTGGGCGCGGCGGACATGATCAGCATGGTCATTCGCAGTTCGTTCGTGCAACTGGAGACGCCAGATGAGATGCGCGGGCGGGTGAGCGCTGTGAACGGGCTGTTCATCGGTGCCTCGAACCAGCTCGGTGAATTCGAATCGGGCGTCACCGCGCACTGGTTTGGCACAGTGCCGGCGGTGGTGCTGGGGGGCGTGGGCACGCTGGTGGTGACCGGGGTGTGGATAAAATTGTTCCCGACCCTGGCCAAGCGCGACCGCTTGCACAGCGGTTGATGGCTCGGCGGTACTGGCCTCTTCACCGCTAAACCCCACTGCCACAGGCGATGGAAAAGCCATTCCCCGAAGGCCATAGGCCCCTGCCGAGCATGCTGGTATGATGCGCGGCTTTTTTCCGCCCCAGATAAAACCACGGCAACCGGTACGGTCTGTGCTTTGCTGATGGGGTCGATACATATCACGGCGCCGGGGGCGCCTTGGGGAGCGGGCATGCTGGAAAGGCTGTTTCAACTAAAAGCACACGACACCAATGTGCGCACCGAGATTCTTGCGGGCGTCACCACCTTCCTGGCCATGGCCTACATCCTGTTCGTCAACCCCAGCATCCTGGGCGAGACCGGCATGGACAAAGGTGCGATCTTCGTCGCCACCTGCCTGGCCGCGGCCATCGGTTCGGCGACCATGGGCCTGATCGCCAACTACCCGATCGCGCTGGCGCCGGGCATGGGCCTGAACGCCTTCTTCACCTATACCGTGGTTCTGCACATGGGCCATACCTGGCAGGTTGCGCTGGGTGCGGTGTTCCTGTCGGCGGTGATGTTCTTCCTGTTGTCGATCTTCCGCATCCGCGAATGGATCGTGAACAGCATCCCGCTGCCGCTGCGCTCGGCCATTGCCGCAGGCATCGGTTTGTTCCTGGCATTGATTGCCCTGCATAACGCGGGCATCGTCGTCGATAACCCGGCCACCCTGGTGGGCATGGGCGACCTCAAGCAGCCCTCGGTGATCCTCGCCACGCTGGGCTTCTTCCTGATCGTCGGCCTTGAGTCGCTGAAGGTGCGCGGCGCGGTGCTGATCGGCATCCTGGCCGTCACTGTCGCGTCGATCGCGATGGGCGTCACGCCGTTCGGCGGCATCGTGTCGATGCCCCCTTCGCTGGCACCGACCTTCCTGCAACTGGACATCGCCGGTGCCCTCGATGTGGGCCTGATCAGCGTGATCTTCGCCTTCCTGTTCGTCGACCTGTTCGACAACTCCGGCACCCTGATCGCCGTGGCCAAGCGCGCCGGCCTGATGGGCAAGGACGGCCACATGCCGAAGATGGGCCGCGCCCTGATCGCCGACAGCACCGCGGCCATGGCCGGTTCGCTGCTGGGCACCTCGACCACCACCAGCTACATCGAATCGGCTGCCGGCGTGAGCGCGGGCGGGCGTACCGGCCTGACCGCCATCGTGGTGGCCGTGCTGTTCCTGCTGGCGCTGTTCTTCGCACCGCTGGCCGGTAGCGTACCGGCCTTCGCCACGGCCCCGGCGCTGCTGTTCGTCGCCGTACTGATGGCTTCGGGCCTGGCGGAAATAAACTGGGATGACGTCACCGAAGCCGCGCCCGTGGTGGTGACGGCCCTGGCCATGCCACTGACCTACTCGATCGCCAACGGCATCGCCTTCGGCTTCATTTCCTGGACTGCCATCAAGCTGATTTCCGGCCGCCACCGCGACCTGAACCCGGCCCTGGTGATCCTTTCCATCCTGTTCGTCATCAAGCTGGGCTGGTTCAACGCATGAGTGCTGCTTTCGACCCCTCCTCCTACGCCACCCAGCTGGACGCCAAGGTTGCCCGGCTGCGCGAGCTGCTAGCGCCGTTTGGCGCGCCGGAACCGGCTGTTTTCGATTCGCCGCGCGAGCACTACCGCCTGCGCGCCGAGTTCCGCCTGTGGCGCGAGGACGGTCAGCGCCACTACGCGATGTTCGCCCCAGGCGAGAAGCACAAGGCGATCCTGATCGACGACTTCCCCATCGCCAGCGAGCGCATCAACCTGCTGATGCCGCGCCTCAAGGCGGCCTGGCAGGCCAGCGAGGCACTGAGCAACCGGCTGTTCCAGGTGGAGTTCCTTACCACCCTGGCGGGCGATGCGATGGTCACGATGTGCTACCACCGCCCGCTGGACGAGGCCTGGGAAGTGGCCGCACGGCAGCTGGCCGAAGACCTGGGGGTGAGCCTGATCGGCCGCTCCAAGGGCAAGCGCCTGGTGATCGGCCGTGATTATGCGGTGGAGCAACTGGACGTGGCGGGCCGCGTATTCAGCTATCGCCAGCCAGAAGGCGCGTTCACCCAGCCCAACGGCGCGGTGAACCAGAAGATGCTGAGCTGGGCCTACGACGCCATTGGCGAGCGCGACGATGACCTGCTGGAGCTGTACTGCGGCAATGGCAACTTCACCTTGCCGCTGGCCACCCGCGTGCGCCAAGTGCTGGCCACCGAGATCAGCAAGACGTCGGTCAATGCAGCGCTGAGCAACCTCGATGAGAACGGTGTGGATAACGTGCGGCTGGTGCGGCTGTCGGCTGAAGAGCTGACCCAGGCACTGAACGAGGTGCGGCCGTTCCGCCGGCTGGAAGGCATCGACCTGAAAAGCTATACGTTCGGCACCGTGTTCGTCGACCCGCCGCGTGCCGGCATGGACCCGGACACCTGCGAGCTGACCCGGCGTTTCGAGCGCATTCTGTACATCTCGTGCAACCCGGAAACGCTGGCGGCGAACATCGCCCAGCTGCAAGATACCCACCGTATCGAACGCTGCGCGCTGTTCGACCAGTTCCCGTATACCCATCACATGGAAAGCGGGGTGCTGCTGGTTCGGCGCTGATCCGTGTCGCGTTGGGGCCTGGCCGGCCCCAACGCACACTGCCAGGAGAGTTGCGCCGATGGACCAGTTCAGTGCCATGCACACCTTCCGCCGGGTCGTAGACCTCGGCAGCTTCAGCGCCGCCGCCAAGCAGGCCGGCGTCTCGCATACCGTGCTGTCACGCCAGGTGAAGCACCTCGAACGCCACCTCGGCACGCAGTTGCTCACCCGTACCACCCGCCGCCTGCACCTGACCGAAGCCGGTGCGCTGTTCTATCGCCATTGCGTGCAGATCCTCGAACAGATGCAGGCCATGACCCTTGAACTGTCCGAGCATCAGCAACAACCTGCCGGCACCTTGCGCCTGGGCGTTGCCACCGCCTTTGGCGAGCTGGAACTGGGGCGTTGGTTGCCAGATTTTGTCGAGCGCCATCCCCAGCTACAGATTGAGCTGCACTGCAGCGATCGCTTCGTTGACCTGCTGGAGGAGGAGATCGATGTGTGCCTGCGGGTCACCGACCACCTGCCTGACTCCAGCCTGGTGGCACGCCGTCTGGCCACCAGTGAAGTCCTGCTGGTGGCCGCACCGCGCTACCTGCAACGCCACGGTACGCCCGCCTCACCCGACGACCTGGCCGGCCACCCGTTGCTCGGCTACAGCCAGTTGCTGCACCCGCAACGCTTGCAGGTGGCCAACGACACGGGCGAGCAGCGTGAAATCCTGATGCCCCGGCGCTTGAGCGCCAACTCCCCCATGGCCCTGCGCACCGCCGCCATCGGCGCCCTGGGCATCGCCAGTTTCGACCGTTTCATCGTCGATGATGCGCTGCGCGACGGGCGCCTGGTGCAGGTGCTGAGCCATTGGCGGCAGCCGGCGCGCAGCCTGTTCGCGGTTTATCCACAGAGCCGTTACCTGGCGCCCAAGGTGCGTGCACTGCTGGATTACGTGCAGCACTACTATGTAACGCCCAGGTGGCAGGGCTGATTCGTGCTTTATCTGCACAAGTCTTGCGGAGTTGAGGCCGTATTTGTGCTCTTGATGATTCATTAACCTTCGCTGCACGTTACTTCAGCGAAGAGGACTCATCATGAAATCATTGCAGGCAGTCATCACCGGCATCGCGCTCAGCGCTGTGGCAATCCTCGCCCATGCAGCAGAACAAACCGTTTCGGTCCCTGACAACGCGGGCTTGAAGTGGCAGGACGTGCCCAACACCCACAGTGCCGTCAGCTACGCCAACGTCGAAGGCGATATCTTTGGCAAGGGGCCGTATTCGGCTTATGTGAAATTCAGAAAAGGCACCGACAACGGCCTGCACCAGCACAGCCAGACCTTGCCGACAGTGGTATTGAGCGGGACGTTCTACGCAGTGATCGATGGCAAGCGCACCGAGTACCCGGCCGGGGCCTACTACAAACTGCCCGCCGACCTGGTGCATGAAAGTGGCTGCACGGCGGCTGCCGATTGCCTGTTGTTCCAGTATCAGGCCGATGCCTTTGACCTGAAACCGGTCAAAGGTTGAGAGGCCGGGGCCGCCTTGCGGCCCCAAGCTTCACTCAGAAGTCGAAGAACACCGTCTCCCCTTCCCCCTGAATACGGATATCGAAACGATAGGCCGTCTTCCCATCCACTTCGCAACGCTTGGCAACCAACGTCTCACGGCGCTGCGGCTGCTCGATCAGGTTGAGCACCGGGCACTTGGCGTTGGCTTCGGCTTCATCGTCGAAATACAGGCGCGTGTGCAGGTGGATGTTGATGCCACGGGCAAACAGGCTGATGTTGATGTGCGGCGCCATCGGCACGCCAGCAGCATTGTTCACCACACCCGGCTTCACCGTTTGCACGGTCCATTCACCGGCATCGAAGGTGGTGGCGGTGCGGCCAAAGCTGTTGAAGGCGTTTTCCAGGTTGTATTGATCCTGGTACTGGCCGGCGGCATCGGCCTGCCACAGCTCCAGGAACGAATCGCGCACCAGGTGCCCGTTACCGTCATAGACCTGGCCGATCAACAGGATGTGTTCACCCGGTGCTTCTGGCTTGGCCAGGCGGTTCCAGATTTCCTGGTCGCGGGTCGGGTTGCCGGCCGCTTCCAGGGCCAGGCCGATGTGCACGTAGGGGCCGGCAGTCTGCGAAGGGGTTTCCGGCAGCAGTTCGATTGGCATGGCGGGGTCCTCAGCAGTTTTCGAAGTGGGTCTTGCGCTGGCCGCGCAGCACGATGTCGAAGCGGTACGCCAGGCAGTCCATCGGGTTGGCGTTGCTCATGTCGAGCTTGGCGATCAACTGCTGCACAGCCTCGGGGTTGGCGATCGACTTGACGATCGGGCACTTCGGGATCAGCGGGTCGCCCTCGAAGTACAGCTGGGTGATCAGCTTGGTGGCGATCGACGGGCCGCTGATGCCGAAGTGAATGTGCGCAGGGCGCCAGTCATTCGGGCCGTTGCGCCATGGGTACGGGCCGGGCTTGATGGTGCGGAAGCTGTAGTAGCCGTCGCGGTCGGTCAGGCAACGGCCAACGCCACCGAAGTTCGGGTCCAGCGGGGCCAGGTAGCGGTCGTTCTTGTGCCGGTAGCGGCCGCCGGCATTGGCCTGCCACATTTCTACCAAGGTGTTGGGCACCGGTTTGCCGTACTGGTCGACAACCCGGCCGGCAACGATGATGCGCTCACCGACTGGCAGGCCACCGTTGTTGAAGTTCAGCAGCAGGTCATGGTCGTGGGCACCGAAACCCAGGTGGGTGAAATCCGGGCCGGTGGTTTCGCTGATCGACTGCGGGATGCTGACCAGTGCCTGGCGCGGGGAGCGGGCAATGGACGTCTTGTAGTCGGGGGTCAGGGCTTTGGGGTGCCAGTTGCGATCACGGATCACGAAGCGGCTGGTGTCCTGGGCGGGCATGCCGTTTTCCTCTCTTGGTATTATCAAAACGCCTGTACGTGGCAGGCGGACTTGCAGTTTCGGATAACTCGCGTGGGATGAATACTGAAATCAGCCCCTCAATACATAACCATATGGTTATGGCTTAACACCTTTGGCTGACACCTTTCGCTGAGGTGAACTAGTCTTTGTCTTCTTGTTTCACGCTCCGGAGAGCATTCATGGAATGGCGAAAAGGCCGACGCAGCGACAACGTGGTCGATGCCCGAGGCGAAGGTGGCGGTGGTGGCGGCATGCGCTTTGGCGGCGGCAAGGGCCTGGGGCTGGGGGCGATCCTGCTGATCGTGGGCATTGGCTGGCTCACCGGGCAAGACCCGCTGCAGATCCTTGGCCAGCTCACCGGGCAAATGCAACAGCAACAGCAGGCCCCCAGTAGCGTGGGCACCAAGGCGCCGCCGGCCAATGACCAGCAGGCCGAATTCGTCGCCTCGGTGCTGGGTGACACCGAAGACACCTGGAAGGCGCTGTTCTCCGAGGCCGGCAAGCAGTACCGCGACCCCAAGCTGGTGCTATTCAACGGCCAGGTCAACTCTGCCTGCGGCTTCGCTTCGGCGGCGGTGGGCCCGTTCTACTGCCCGGCCGACCAGCGGGTGTACCTGGACATGTCGTTCTTCCGCGAGATGGAAACCCGCTTCGCCGCAGCGGGCGACTTCGCCCAGGCCTATGTCATCGCCCACGAAATCGGCCACCACGTGCAGACCCTGCTCGGCGTGTCGGCCAAGGTTGATGCGGCCCGCCGCAATGGGCAGCGCATGGAGGGCGACAACGGCTTGCTGGTACGCCAGGAACTGCAGGCCGATTGCCTGGCCGGGGTGTGGGCGTATCAGGCACAAAAGCGCCTGAACTGGCTGGAGCCAGGGGACGTCGAGGAAGCACTGAATGCGGCCAACGCCATTGGTGACGACCGCCTGCAGCAGAAAGGCCAGGGGCGCGTGGTGCCCGACTCTTTCACCCACGGCACCTCGGCGCAGCGCGTGCGCTGGTTCAAGGCTGGCTTTGCCGAGGGCGAAGTGAACAGCTGCGATACCTTCAGTGCACGTAACCTGTGACACCCTGCGGGGCTGCCTGGCAGCCCCCGCTTCAACCGGACGACCGGTTACAAATCTGCTGAAAAAGCGTTTCAGCTTCCAGCTTCATTGCCGATAACCCCTGCACGAATCAGCGGGCACCCAGAACAACAACGCCTTGCGATCGACGATCAAGAGAGCGAAAACAACTTCTGGAGTGCGTGCATGAACAGCTGGTTTGCCAACATCAGCGTCAACCTCAAACTCGGCCTGGGCTTCGGCCTGGTGCTGATCCTCACCGGCCTGCTGGCCCTGACTGGCTGGACCAGCCTCGGCAGCCTGATCGACCGCAGCAACTGGATGAGCGATATCAGCCAGCTCAACAAGGACCTGACTGACCTGCGCATTGCCCGCCTGCAGTACATGATTGCCAACGGCGACGATGCGGCGGCTGCCAACACCCTGGCCAAGCTGGATACCTTCAGCAACCAGCAGCAACGCCTGGTCGGCTCGTTCAAGAGCCCGGAGAACGTCAAACTGCTGCACGACCTTGGGCAGACCATCAGCCAGTACAAGGTGTCGCTGGGCACCATGCGCGCAGGCTACAACGCCACCCGCGCCGCCCGCGATGCCATGAATGTTTCTGCAGCCAAGGCCGACCAGGCCATGGATGCCCTCAGCCAGGACGTCATGGCACGCCTCGAAAGTGACAGCGTGCGCCTGGCCCAGTACCAGCTGATCAGCAAGACCCGCCAGCAACTGCTGCAGGTGCGCATCGACGTGCGCGGCTACATTGCCGATAACAGCGCGGCCAACGAGCAGGCTGCGCTGCGCCAGCTCGAAGCGGCGCTGGCCGAGGTCGACAACCTCAAGCGCCAGCTGCCCACTGCTGATGCCCGCCTGCAACAGTTCGAACAGTCGGTGCTGGCCTACCGTGACGCCGTGCGTCAGTTCCGCGATGCCCTCGCCGATATCACCAGCGCACGCGCAGAAATGACCGTCCAGGGCGCCGACATCGTCAAGACCAGCGACGCGCTGTACAAGATCCAGCTGGAGCGCCGCGACATCGAGAGTGCACAGGCCCGCAGCCTGCAGGCCATCGCGACCCTGCTGGCGTTGCTGGTAGGCGTACTGGCAGCGGTGCTCATCACCCGGCAGATCACCCGCCCGCTGCAGGAAACCTTGCAAGCGGTGGAACGCATCGCGGGCGGCGACCTGACACACGACCTGCGTGTCACCCGCCGTGATGAGCTGGGCGTGCTGCAACAGGGCATCGCCCGCATGGGCACCACCCTGCGCGAACTGATCAGCGGCATCCGCGACGGCGTCACCCAGATCGCCAGCGCCGCCGAAGAGCTGTCGGCCGTTACCGAACAGACCAGCGCAGGTGCCAACAGCCAGAAGGTCGAAACCGACCAAGTGGCCACCGCGATGCATGAAATGGCGGCAACCGTTCAGGAAGTCGCCCGCAACGCTGAGCAGGCCTCGCATGCCGCCACCGGTGCCGATGACGAAGCCCGTGCCGGCGACCGTGTGGTCGGTGAGGCAATCAGCCAGATCGAACGCCTGGCCGCAGAAGTGCACCGCTCCACTGAAGCCATGAGCCTGCTGCAGCAGGAAAGCCAGAAGATCGGCAGCGTCATGGACGTGATCAAGTCGGTGGCCGAACAGACCAACCTGCTGGCGCTGAACGCCGCGATCGAAGCCGCCCGTGCCGGCGAGGCGGGCCGCGGCTTTGCCGTGGTCGCCGACGAAGTGCGCGGCCTGGCGCAGCGTACGCAGAAGTCCACCGAAGAGATCGAAGAGCTGATCGCCAGCTTGCAGCACGGCACCCAGCAAGTGGCCACGGCCATGCAGGGTAGCCGGACCCTGACCGACAGCAGCGTCGAACTGGCACGCAAGGCCGGTGCCTCGCTGGAAAGCATCACCGGCACGGTGTCGAACATTCAGTCGATGAACCAGCAGATTGCGGCGGCGGCGGAAGAGCAGAGCGCGGTGGCGGAAGAAATCAGCCGGAGCATTCTGAATGTGCGGGATGTGTCTGAGCAGACCGCGGCGGCCAGTGACGAGACGGCGGCGTCCAGTGTTGAGCTGGCGCGGTTGGGGGGGCAGTTGCAGATGCTGGTGAGCCAGTTCCGTGTCTGATCTCTGAAGCGCATTCGCGGGGCAAGCCCGCTCCCACAACCTGAAAGTTTGTGGGAGCGGGCTTGCCCCGCGAAAGGACTCCCCGCCCGCTGGAAGCTATTACTTGACGACCATCCCCACCCCGCGCCCACGCGGGTCCGACGCCGTCTCAAGCTTCGCCCCGTTCACCCGAATGGCCTGGATATCGCCCATCTCCCAGCCTTGGTCTTCGAGCACGTAACCCATTTTCTTCAGGTCGTCCGCTACCGGCCCGGTCAGCGGCGCATAGCTGTCGAAATAAAGGGTGTCCTTGGGCAGCAACTGATGGTGCACGCGCTGTGCGGCCACCGCCTTCTCAAGTGGCATGCCGTAGTCGTACAGGTTGTTCATCACCTGGAAGATCGACGTGAAGATCCGCGAACCGCCCGGCGTGCCGATCACCAGCTCGACCTTGCCATCGCGGGTCATCAGGCTTGGGCTCATGGATGACAGCATGCGCTTGCCGGGCTCGATGGCGTTGGCATCACCGCCGACCACGCCAAAGGCATTGGCCGCCCCCGGTTTGGCGCTGAAGTCGTCCATCTCGTCATTGAGCAGGAAGCCGGCGCCCTTGACCACCACACCACTGCCGTAGTCGAGGTTGAGGGTGTAGGTGTTGCTGACCGCATTGCCCTGCTTGTCGACGATCGAGAAGTGCGTGGTCTGGTGCGGTTCCAGGCCCGGCTTGACGTCGTCGGTTGCCGAAATGGCCTTGGGGTTGACCTGCGCGGCGCGCTTGGCCAGGTAATCCTTGGCAATCAATTGATCCACCGGCACCTTGGTGAACGCCGGGTCACCCAGGTAGTCGGCGCGGTCGGCGAACACGCGCTTCTCGATCTCGGCCAGCAAGTGGATGTACTGCGCAGAGTTGTGCGCGACGCCTTTGAAGTCCGCCGCACGGTCTTCCTTGATACCCAGCAGCTGGGCCAGGGCCACACCGCCAGAGCTTGGCGGCGGCGCGGTGTAGACCACGTTGCCACGCCAGCTCAGGGCCATCGGCTCACGCCAGACGGCCTTGTAGTCCTTGAGGTCTTGCTTGGTGATCAGGCCTTTGTCCGCCTGCATCTGCGCCACCAGCAGGTCGGCGGTCTTGCCCTGGTAGAACTCGCTCACGCCCTTGTCGGCAATGCGTTCGAGGGTCTGGGCCATCTCGGGCTGCTTGAACAGCTCGCCCACCTTCATGGTGCCGAAATAGTCGTTGAAATTGGTCGCGGTCTTGAACAGGCCTTGGGCATCGTTGCGGTACTGGTATTGCTTTTCGGCGATCTTGAAGCCGTTTTTCGCATAACCGATGGCCGGGGTCAGCAACTCGCTCCAGGGCAGCTTGCCGAACTTCTGGTGCGCCTCCCACAACCCCATCACCGTGCCGGGCACGCCGGCGGCGCGCACGCCAACCAGGCTCAGGTTCTCGATCACTTCGCCCTTGTCGTCCAGGTACATGTTGCGGCTGGCGGCCTTGGGCGCCACTTCGCGGTAGTCGAGGAAGTAGGGTTTGCCGTCGACGAACAGGGTCATGAAGCCACCGCCGCCGATGTTACCGGCTTCAGGGTAGGTCACCGCCAGGGTGAACGCCGTTGCCACGGCGGCGTCCACGGCGTTGCCGCCTTTTTTCAGAATATCGGCGGCCACCTGTGCGCCATATTGATCAGGCGCGGCCACTGCGCCACCCTCAAGGGTGGCCGCAAAGGCCGAGGAACAGCTCAGGATAGCGGCTCCGAGGGCCATGGACTGGAACAGGACAATACGCATGACACTTCCTTGGTGTTGTTTTTGTTGATCAGTCAGTAAGGCCGAAGCGCGTCGACTGCGCAATCCAACGTAGGAAGTTTCGCCGCCTTTGGGCAGGATTTGTCGCGTTCAGGCAACTCAGCAGGCGTACATCGCCAGCTTGCGCTGGATGAAGTCGAGGAAGCACTGGATGCGCAGCGCCAGCTGGGTGTTGCGGTAATACACCGCATGGATCGGCTGACGGTACCCGTTGTTGGCATCGCCCAGCAGCACCTGCAGGCGGCCGCTGCGGATGTCTTCGTGGGTCATGAAGTGCGACAGGCTGACGATGCCCTCCCCGGCCAGGGCCAACTGGCGCAGGGTCTCGCCGCTGGAGGCGATCAGCGCAGGGCGGATCGCCCAGCGATCGCCCTGGGCATGGCGCAACGGCCAGTGGTTGAGCGACTCAGGCTGGCTGAACCCCAGCAGGCAGTGGTTGGCCAGGTCTTCGACGTGCTGCGGCGTGCCATGGCGTTCCAAGTAGGTAGGGCTGGCCAGCACCTGCACCGGGCTGCAGCCCAGGTTGCGGGCGTGCAGGCTGGAATCGGCCAGCTCACCGATGCGGATCGCCACATCGGTGCTTTGCTCCAGCAGGTCGATGATCAGGTCGTCGGTGTTGAGTTCCAGCTCGATGCCGGGGTACTGGCGGCGGAATTCGCCGATCCAGGGCAGGATGGCATGCAGCATGAACGGCGCAGCGGCGTTGATGCGCAGGCGCCCAGTGGCGGTCTGGCGGTTCATCGACAGGCGCTCTTCCATCTCGTCCATCTGTTCCAGAATCACCCGCGAGCGCGCCAGGAAGAAACGGCCTTCTTCGGTCAGGTCCATGCGCCGGGTGGTGCGGTTGACCAAGGTGGTGCCGAGTTTGGCCTCCAGGCGCGACAGGGTGCGGCTGACGGCGGACGGGGTCTGGCCCATCTGCTCGGCAGCGGCGGAGATCGAACCGCAGTCGATCACGGCGACGAATACCTGGAGTTCTTCGGATCGGGTTTTCACGCGCTTGGCCTTGGCTGGAGTGTGCGGTGATAGATAGCGGGTCAGTGGGGTCTGTGCAAGGTGGCTGCTGTGCAGCCCCTGTCACAGGCGCTTACGCAGCCTTGCCAAACACCTTGCCCAGGTGCGCTTCATAAGCGGCCAACGCCGCTGGTACATCCGGGCGCTTCATTACATCCACCGCCAGGAAGGTCGGCAACCCGGTCATGCCGAGGAACTGGTTGGCCTTGTGGAACGGGAAGTACACGGCGTCCACACCCTTGCCCTCGAAGAAATCGCCAGGGTTGTCGAACGCTTGCTGCGGGGCATTCCAGGTCAGCGACAGCATGTACTGCTTGCCCTGGATCAGGCCACCGCTGCCGTACTTCTGCGAAGCATCCGAGCGGGTCCGGCCGTCGCTGGCGTACAGGCTGCCGTGCCCTTCGGTGAAGACATCATCGATGTACTTCTTCACCGTCCACGGTGCGCCCATCCACCAACCGGGCATCTGGTAGACCACCACATCCGCCCAGAGGAACTTCTCGACCTCCTCCTGCACGTCGTAGCCACCGTCGATGAAGGTCTGGCGCACGTCGAAACCGGCACGGTCCAGATGAGCGAGCGCCGCTTCGTGCAGGGTCGCGTTGAGGCGGCCATCGGAGTGAGCGAACTGTTTACCGCCGTTGAGCAAAAGGATCTTTTTCATGCTGGCCTCGATGTGTCGATGTCGATCCGAGGCCTGATTGCCTTGATCGAGTCAAATGGGATGACCGGCAGATTAGGGAGTCGCTGGCCTGGGAAAAAGCAGGCATGAGGCAAAATACAATTGACTTGAAATCACGAATGACCAAGCCATTATTGCCTTAGAATCGTTTCATCATTCACCAGCGAGTAGCGATCCATGAGCGAGCAGTACGCTTTTATCCTCAAAGCCAAGACCCGCCCGGAAATGGCCGAAGCCTTCGAAACCCTATTCCGCGCCTATGTCGAACCAAGCCGCCAGGAGCCGGGCTGTATCGAGTACCACATGCTGCGCGACAAGGCCGACCCCAGCCTGTTCGTGTTCTACGAGGTGTGGGCAGACAAGGCGGCACTGGATGTGCACTCGGCCCTGCCGCACATGGCCGCGTTCTTCGAAAAGCGCATGGACTACCTGGAGCGCGAATTCGATGTCCAGTTGATCGACATGCTCAGCGCCGCCTCTGCTAACCGTTGAGCAGCAAATGGCCGCCGAGCACGGCCAGGCCGATGAAGAAGCAGCGTTTGAACAGCGCCGCGCTGATGCGCTGGCGCAACCACTGGCCCGCCAGCATGCCCACCAGCGCTGGCGCCAGCATCAGCAATGATGCACCCAGCGCCTGGCCGCCCAAAGCATCTTGCCCGGCCAGGCCCAGGGCCAATGCTACGGTCGAGACCGTGAACGCCAGGCCCAGCGCCTGGATCATCTCGTCACGGTTCAAACCCAGGCTTTGCAGGTACGGCACTGCCGGCATCACGAACACCCCGGTAGCGGCCGTTACCACGCCCGTCACCAGCCCGCAGATCGGCCCCAGCCACCACTCCCGCCTGTGCGCCACGCTCAGCCCCGGGCCAATCAGCCCATACACGGCATAGGCCACCAGCGCTGCGCCAAGCGCATGCACCGCCCAGGGGCCGCTGTTGATGCCCAACCAGGCGCTGCCGACCAGGGTGCCGACGAAGATCATCGCCAGCATTGGCCCCAGCCGCCGCAGCAGCGCCAGCAGATGGCCGCCGGCCGCCAGTTGCCAGAGGTTGGTGAGGGTCGAAGGTACGATCAACAAGGCGGCAGCCTGCGCGGGCGGCATAGCCAGCCCCAGCAGCCCCATGGCGATGGTCGGCAGCCCGAGGCCGATGACACCTTTGACGGTGCCTGCCAGCAGGAAGGTAATCACCACCAGCAAAGTCAATGCCGGGCCGAGGGTCTGATAGAACGCGATCAAGGTATTCATGCCGCCATGATGGCGTGCGGCTGGCTGGCTGAAAATCTGCCATATACTCAGCCAGACTATCGCCAGGACAGAGGCACATGCACTTCGACCTGATTGACCTCGCGCTTTTCCGGCACACCCTGGAGTGCGGCAACATCACTGCCGGCGCGCGCCGCAGCCACCTGTCGCTGCCCGCTGCCAGCGCCCGTATTCGCGCCATGGAAGCCTCCCTGGGTACACCGCTGCTCGCGCGTAATCGCCGTGGCGTACAGCCGACCCCAGCCGGCCAAGCGTTGCTGCAACATGCCCGGCTGATCGGGCAGCAGGTCGAGCGCCTGCAGTTCGACCTGGCTCACTATGCCCAGGGCCTGCAAGGCCAGGTACGGCTGCTGTGCAACACGGCGGCGCTGACCGAATACCTGCCCGAGTTGCTGGCCTGCTACCTTGCCGACCACCCCGCCGTCAGTGTCGATGTCCAGGAGCTGCCGAGCTTGCACATCGTGCAATCGATCACTCAGGGCATGGCGGACCTGGGGATCATCTCGAGCGCAGCGCCCAGTGAGCATCTGCAGACCCTGCCGTTTCGCGATGACCCACTGGTGCTGGTGACACCCCTTGAGCACCCCTTGGCGGCGCACCCTGCCCCGAGCTTCATCGACAGCCTCGCCCATGGCCATGTCGGGCTGGGGGCGGACAGCGCCTTGGCGTTGTACCTGGAGGAACAGGCACTGCGTGAGGGCAGGCGTATGCGCGTACGGGTGCGGGCCGATGGCTTCGATGGGGTGCTACGCATGGTCGCGGGCGGCGCGGGGGTGGGGGTGGTGCCACTGGCTTCGGTGAAGCGCTGGCAAGGGCTGTTGCCGCTGCACTGGGTGGCGCTGCACGAGGGCTGGGCCAATCGCCAGCTGCTGGTGTGTGCACGGGACTTCGCCGCATTGCCGGGGTATGCCGCGGGTTTGGTCAGGCGCTTGACCAGCCGGCCAAGCGCGGTTGTGTAGGCGCGCAAATCTGGCGACCGCGCTTGCCGCCAGGCGGGCTCTTTGCCCACAATCAGGCTGCACCAAGAAAAGGAGTTTCCAGTGCCATCGATCTACCAGCTCAAGCCCCGCTTCCAGGCCCTGCTCCGCCCCGGCGTGAAGCGCCTCCACGAGCGCGGCGTCACCGCCAATCAGGTCACCGTCGCCGCCGGCCTGGTGTCGGTCCTGCTGGGCCTGCTGCTGGCAGGCCTCAGCCACATCACTTGGCTGTTCATCCTGATCCCGGTGTGGATGCTGCTGCGCATGGCCCTCAATGCCGTCGACGGCATGCTTGCGCGCGAATTCGGCCAGCAATCCAGGCTCGGCGCCTACCTCAACGAACTGTGCGACGTGATCGCCGACGCCGCGCTGTACCTGCCCTTCGCCCTGTTGGCCGGCGTCTGGCCGAGCCTGGTGGTGCTGGTGGTACTGAGCGCCACGGTGAGTGAATACGCCGGGGTAATGGGCCCGCTGGCAGGCGCATCCAGGCGCTACGACGGGCCGATGGGCAAGAGCGACCGGGCATTTGCCTTCGGCGTGCTGGGCACCGCCGTAGCCTTCGGCCTGCTCGACGCCAACTGGCTGAACGGCCTCTTGCTGGTCATCTTCGCGCTCTCGCTCTATACCCTCTACAACCGGGTTCGCCGAGGGCTGGCCGAAGCCCGCTGAGCCCATCGCCCCGGACAAGGATTCTCGCCATGCGCCAAGCGCAATCGCTGCATTTCTCCACCCATGACGGTGTCGAGCTGCACTACCGTCATTGGCCCGCTACCCGCAACGAACACCAGCCACGCCGTGCCGTGGTGATGTTCCACCGTGGCCACGAACACGGTGGGCGCATGGCCCACCTGGCCGACGAACTGGACATGCCAGGCTACGACTTTTTCGCCTGGGACGCCCGCGGCCACGGCCAGTCGCCGGGTGCCCGCGGCGACAGCCCGGGGTTCGCCACCAGCGTGCGCGACGTGCAGACCTTCATCGAGCATCTGCAGACCGTGCATGGCATCGCCGAGCAGGACATGGTGGTGCTGGCGCAAAGCGTCGGCGCCGTACTGATCGCCACCTGGGCGCACGACTACGCGCCCAAGGTGCGCTGCCTGGTGCTGGCCTCGCCAGCGTTCAAGGTCAAGCTGTACGTGCCCTTCGCACGCCCTGGCCTGAAACTGCTCAAGGCCGTGCGCGGCAACTTCTTCGTCAACAGCTACGTCAAGCCGCGCCTGCTCACCCACGACCCCGAGCGGGTCATGTCGTATGTGGCCGACCCGCTGATCAGCCGGCCGATTTCGGTGACCATGCTGTTGGGCCTGTACGACGCGGCCGACCGCGTAGTGGCGGACGCCCAGGCGATCCAGGTGCCGACCCAGCTGCTGGTCTCGGGTGCCGACCTGGTGGTCGAGCGCAAACCGCAGGTGCGCTTCTTCGAGCGCCTGGGCAGCGCGCGCAAGGAAATGCACACCCTCCCAGGCTTCTTCCACGACACCCTCGGTGAGCGCGACCGCGCCCATGCACTCAGGCGTATCGAGCGTTTCGTCGGGCATTGCTTCGACAGCCCTGTGCAGGCCCCTTCGCTGCTCGATGCCGACAAGGTCGGCGCCAGCTGCGCAGAGGCCGAGAGCCTGGCCGCGCCCTTGCCGCGCAACTCGCCGCGCGACCTCTACTGGCGTGCCACCCGAGCCGGCCTGCGCCTGGGTCAAGGGCTGGCCGAAGGCGTGAAGCTGGGGTTCGACACCGGCTTCGACTCCGGCAGCACCCTCGACTACATCTACCGCAACCAGGCCACAGGCAAAGGCAAGCTGGGCCGCATGATCGACCGCAACTACCTCGACGCCATTGGCTGGCGCGGCATACGCCAGCGCAAAGTGCACGTCGAAGCGCTGCTGCGCGAGGCCATCACCCGCCTGCGCGCGCAGCAACGGCCGGTGCATATCGTCGACATCGCTGCCGGCCATGGTCGCTACATCCTCGAAGCCCTGCAGGACCTCGAACAACTGCCAGACTCGATCCTGCTGCGCGACTACAGCGAGCTGAACGTGCAACAAGGCAGCGCATTGATCGCCGAAAAAGGCCTGGCCGAGGTGGCCCGCTTCGTCCAGGGCGATGCCTTCGACCGCGCCAGCCTCGCGGCGCTGCCGCCAGGCCCTACGCTGGCGGTGGTATCCGGCCTGTACGAACTGTTCCCCAGCAACACCCAGGTAGGCAACTCTCTCGCTGGCCTGGCCGATGCCGTCGAAGAGGGCGGTTACCTGGTCTACACCGGCCAGCCCTGGCACCCGCAACTGGAAATGATCGCCCGCGCCCTGACCAGCCACCGCGGCGGCGAAGCGTGGGTAATGCGCCGGCGCAGCCAGGCAGAGATGGACCAACTGGTCGAGGCGGCGGGCTTTCGCAAGCTGGCCCAGCGCATCGACGAATGGGGCATCTTCAGCGTCAGCCTGGCGCAACGGGTGCGTGAATGAACCCAGCGCGTGAGCCCGGGCTGATTCGCCGTGGCCTGCTCTGGCTCCTGCTGCTGGGGCCGTTCTTCTTCCTCAGCTATGGGCTGGTGAACACCCACACCGCCGGGCGCAGTGATGTCGGCAGCCTGGTGTTCGGCTGGGAACAGCACATGCCGCTGTGGCCGTGGACGATCATCCCGTACTGGTCGATCGACCTGCTGTATGGCTTGTCGTTCCTGCTGCCGCGCACCCGCCGGGAGATGGACCGGCATGCCCTGGCGTTGCTCACGGCACAGGTGATCAGCGTGAGCTGCTTCTTGCTCTGGCCGCTGCGCTTCACCTTCGAACGGCCCGAGATAGGTGGGCTGTATGGCGGGTTGTTCGATGTGCTGATGGGCTTCGACAAGCCTTACAACCAGGCGCCATCGCTGCATATCGCCTTGCTGGTGATCATCTGGGCGATGTTCGCCCGGCACGTGCACCGCCAGCCCTGGCGCTGGGCCATGCACAGCTGGATGGCACTGATCGGCGTGTCGGTGCTGACCACCTGGCAGCATCATTTCATCGACGTGCCCACCGGCGCGTTGGCGGGGTTTGTCTGCCTGTGGCTATGGCCGCGCCAAGGGCTGTTGCCGTGGCAGCAGGCGCGGCTGGCGCGCGATCGCACACGCTGGCGGCTGGCGCTCTACTACGGTTTGGGGGCGTTGCTGTGCGCGCTGGCGGTGTTCACGGCAGGTGGCGCATGGCTGTGGTTGGCATGGCCTGGCGTGGCGCTGCTGCTGGTGGCGCTGAACTACAGCGTGTTCGGTGCCGGCGGTTTTCAGAAAGATACGCAGGGGCGCTTGTCGGCTGCTGCCTCCTGGCTGATGGCGCCCTACCTGATCGGGGCGTGGATCAACTCGCGGCTATGGACCTGGCGCCGTCCGCAGCCAGACGCGGTATGTGACGGTGTATTCCTGGGGCGGCTACCTGGGCGTGGCGAAGGTGGGCAGTTCGCTGCCATCGTCGACCTTTGCGCAGAGCTGCCGCGCCGTTCGGCCGGCACTGGCCCCTTCGCGCAGCAGGGCTATCGAGCGCTCGCCACCCTGGACCTGATCGCCCCCGACAGCACCCTGCTGCACGACGCCGCCGCCGCCATCGAGCAACTGCGCCCTCAAGGCCCCTTGCTGGTCTGCTGCGCCTTGGGTTACTCGCGCAGCGCCAGCGCCGTGGCGGCGTGGCTACTGCTCACTGGCCGCTGCCCCGACGCAGAGCAAGCCGAGCAGCGGGTTCGCCAGGCCCGCCCTGGCGTGGTCTTGCACCCCGCCCATCGGCAGGTGCTGCAACGGCTAGGCGCACAGCGATGAGCCTGCACCTGATCGCCAGCCTGCTGGCCCGTGGCCGTCAGCTGGAGCACCTGTCGGACGGCATCACCCTGTTGGCCCTGGGCTATGGCCTGGCCCCCTTGCTGGGCGCACAACTGCCTGCCCTGGCCAGCCTGTTCTGCGCCGTGTTGCTGGTGCTGGGTGTGCTGCACAAGTACTGGGCCATCCGCGTCGCGCTGGACGCCGAGCTGTTCGCCCGCCTCGCCAGCAGCCCTGACCTGCCCGCCGACACCCAGGCCCTGGACCGCGCCCTGTTCGACCTCAACCTCAAACCGCATACCACCGACAGCCGCGACTGGCCCGCCCGCAGCCACGCCGCGCTGGCCCTGCTGCGCCGTCAGGCCGCGTGCCTGGGCCTGCAACTGTCGCTGACCTTGGCTACCCTGCTGACACTGCCTTTTACCGGATGACTACCGCCCCATGCTTGCGACCCTGACCGCCTTCGTCATCACCTCCGCCGCCCGGCTGATCACCGGTGCCCGTGCCCTGTGGCTCGGCTGCACGCCGTTGCCGGTGCAACGCCTGTATTTCGCCAACCACAGCAGCCACGGCGACTTCGTGCTGCTGTGGGCGTCGCTGCCAGAACCCCTGCGCAAGCGCACCCGCCCAGTGGCCGGAGCCGACTACTGGGCAAAGCCCGGCATCCGCGATTTTCTCATCCGCAAAGTCTTCAACGGCATATTGATCGAGCGACAGCGCACAGAAGGCCAAGGCAGCCCCCTGCAGCCAATACTCGAAGCGGTGGCCCAAGGCGACTCGTTGATCTTCTTCCCGGAGGGCACCCGCAACCTTGGCGACGAACCGCTCATGCCGTTCAGAAGCGGGCTGTTCCACCTGGCCGCAGCCAACCCCGAGGTCGAGCTGGTGCCCGTGTGGATCGCCAACCTCAACCGGGTCATGCCCAAGGGCCGCGCCCTGCCATTGCCGCTGCTGTGCACATTGAGCTTCGGCGAACCCCTGAACCTGCACGCTGATGAAAGCAAGCAGGCCTTTCTGCAGCGGGCCAGCCAGGCCCTGCTGAACCTGGCGCCGAAGGATGCCTGACATGGATGACAACACGCTTTCCCTGTTCGCCGGCATCGGCGCCCTGCTGCTACTCGCCAGCGTGATCGGCCGCCTGCTCAAGTGGCGTGCCGGCCCGGCGCCGCATGCGGTGATCGACAACCTCAATGCCCGCATCAACGCCTGGTGGGTGATGGTGCTGGTGATCGGCATCGCCTTCGTATTTGGCAAGTACGGCGTGATCGTGCTGTTCTATGGCGTGTCGTTCTATGCCCTGCGCGAGTTCATGACGCTGACCCCGACCCGGCGCAGCGACTACCCGGCGCTGGTCGCCGCGTTCTATGTGGCGCTGCCGGTGCAGTACCTGCTGATTGCCATGGACTGGTACGGCCTGTTCAGCATCTTCATCCCGGTGTACCTGTTCCTGCTGCTGCCGATCCTGGCCAGCTTCGGTGGCGATACCACACGCTTCCTGGAGCGCGCATCGAAGGTGCAGTGGGGGCTGATGATCGCGGTGTACTGCGTTTCCTCCGTGCCCGCGCTGATGACGCTTGATATCCCAGGTTTCGAGGGCCGCAACCTGTTGCTGATCGCCTGGCTGATCCTGGTGGTGCAGATCAGCGACGTGTTGCAGTACGTGTGCGGCAAGCTATTCGGCAAACGCAAGGTGGCGCCCAACCTGTCCCCCTCGAAAACCCTCGAAGGCCTGGTCGGTGGCGTGGCACTGGCCACCTTGATCGGCGCCCTGCTGTGCTGGATCACCCCGTTCAACTTCTGGCAGGCGGCCCTGATGGCCCTGACCGTAAACGCCATGGGCTTCTTTGGCGGGTTGGTGATGTCGGCGATCAAGCGTGACCGTGGGGTGAAGGACTGGGGGCACATGATCGAAGGCCACGGCGGCATGCTCGACCGGATGGACTCGGTGTGCTTTGCGGCGCCGGTGTTCTTTCACTTCGTGCGGTACTGGTGGGCTTGAGTAATGAGCGGCTCTGACACGCCAGCGCCTACAAGTGCCGCGTATACCCTTGGAAGACCAGATATAGCGCGGTCAGGCACCTGGACGTCGAGCCCAGGCAACTGCGGCTCGGCCGATAGCCCTATGGTGACGGGTCATTCATCCAGTCACCAGGAGTTGTGCCATGTCCGATTTCATCACCGTCCTGCGCGAGACCTGCCCGACGCCGGTCGTGGACGCCACCAAGTGGAAGCGCATCGGCGGCGATCCGCACACCGTCAACCTCAATGCCTACCTGTCGGCCGACGGCAGCAAGATCATGGGCACCTGGATCTGCACCCCGGGCAAGTTCGAGGTCAACTACGACAAGTGGGAGTTCTGCCACTTCCTCGATGGCTACTGCATCATCACCCCGGAAGGCGAAGAGCCGAAGCACCTGAAGGCAGGTGATGTGTTCGTGATCGAACCCGGGATGAAAGGCACCTGGGAAGTGGTCGAGACCGTGCGCAAGTACTTCGTTTTCGCCTGATAGCCAAGCCCTGCTTGCGCAGGGCACCTTCAGCATCCGTAAACCCTGGGCAAAAAAAATCGCGGAGCAGGTGCCCTTCCCTCTGGTGCGCAGTTACAGAGGGAAAGCCGCCTGGCCCGCGATGAAGTCCACCTCGCTCGTCAATCCTTTTTGCGGTACCCCTCGACGATGGCCGAGAAGTCCTTGCCACCCTCCCCGCGCAGGCTCATCGCCTGATACAACTGCTGGGCCACGGCCCCGAGAATCACCGGCTGGTGCGCCTGACGGGCAGCCTCGGTAGCCAGCCCCAGGTCTTTGAGCATCAACTCGGCGCCAAAGCCGCCGGTGTAGCCGCGTGAAGCAGGCGCGGTCTCGATCACGCCGGGCCATGGGTTGTACGTGTCGGAGCTCCAGCAACGGCCGGTCGAGCTGTTGATGATGCCGGCCAGCACCTGGGTGTCGATGCCCAGTGCATTACCCAAGGCCATGGCCTCGGACACGCCGATCATCGAAATGCCCAGCAGCAGGTTGTTGCAGATCTTGGCAATTTGCCCGGTACCCACCTCACCGCAATGCACGATGTTGCGGCCCATCTGCTCCAGCACCGGCTTGAGCGTGGCGAACAGCTCGGCGCTGGCACCGACCATGAAGGTCAGGGTGCCGGCCGCCGCGCCGCCGGTGCCACCGGAGACCGGTGCATCGCCCATGTCGACGCCCTTGGCCGCTGCGGCCTTGGACACCTCGCGGGCGGTCTGCGGGTCGATGGTGCTGCAGTCCACGGTCGGTGTGCCGGGGCGTACGCCCGCCAGCACGCCGTCATCGTTCAGGTAGACGCTGCGCACATGGGCTGCGGCCGGCAGCATGGTGATCACCAGCTCGCTGTTGGCCGCTGCTTCCTTGGGTGAAGGGCTGACCTGCCCGCCCAGTTCGGCGAGCTCGGCCAGCACGGTCTTGTTCAGGTCGAACAGGTTCAGCTGATGCCCGGCCTTGATCAGGTTGCGGGCCATGGGCGCGCCCATGTTGCCCAGGCCGATGAATGCGATACGCATGGCGAACTCCTTAGCGCAGGCTGATGGTGGTGTTCACACCGTCATTGACGCTGTCGTCATCGAACCAGCGGGCGGTGACGGTCTTGGTCTGAGTGTAGAACTGCACCACTTGCTTGCCGTACGGGCCGAGGTCGCCGAGCTTGGAGCCGCGCGAGCCGGTGAAGCTGAAGTACGGCACCGGCACCGGGATCGGGATGTTGATGCCGACCTGGCCGATGTCGATTTCGCTCTGGAACTTGCGCGCCGCTGCGCCGCTCTGGGTGAACAGGCCAGTGCCGTTGCCGAACGGGTTGCTGTTGACCAGGGCGATGGCCTCATCGAGGGTATCGACCTCCAGGGTCACCAGCACCGGGCCGAAGATTTCCTGGGTGTAGACCTGCATGTCGGTTTTAACCCCGGAGAACAGGGTCGGGCCGACGAAGTTACCTTGCTCATAGCCCGGCACCTTGACGTCGCGGCCATCGAGTTCGAGCTTGGCGCCTTCCTTGATGCCGCTTTCGATCAAGCCCATCACCCGCTCCTTGGCACGCTTGGAGACCACCGGCCCGACGTCGGTACCCGGCTCGGACCCTGCATTGACCTTGAGCTTGCTCGCGGCCTCCTTGATGTCCGGCAGCCACTCGCGGGCCTTGCCCACCAGCACCGCCACCGAGGTGGCCATGCAACGCTGGCCGGCAGCACCAAAGGCCGCGCCGACCAGGGCGTTGACGGTCTGGGTGCGATTGGCGTCAGGCAGTACCACGGCGTGGTTCTTCGCGCCCATCATCGACTGCACGCGCTTGCCGTGCTGGCTGCCCAGGTTGTAGACGTGGGTGCCGACTTCGGTGGAACCGACGAACGAGATCGCCTTGATGTCCTGATGGGTGCAAATCGCATCCACCACCTGCTTGCCACCGTGCACCACGTTGAGCACACCGGCCGGCACGCCGGCTTCGAGCGCCAGCTCGACCAGCATCATGGTCGACAGCGGGTCCTGTTCGGAAGGCTTGAGCACGAAGGTGTTGCCGCAGACGATGGCCATGGGGAACATCCACAGCGGGATCATGGCCGGGAAGTTGAACGGGGTGATGCCCGCGCACACGCCGATGGGCTGGCGCAGGGTGTAGGTGTCGACGCCGCCAGCTACGTTCTCGGCGAATTCGCCCATCTGCAAGGTACCGATGGACGCCGCATGCTCGACCACTTCCAGGCCGCGGAAGATATCGCCTTCGGCATCGGCAATGGTCTTGCCCTGTTCGGCGCTGAGGGTCTGGGCGATGCGTTTGGAATGTTCGCGGATCAGCGCCTGCAGCTTGAGCATGATGCGCATGCGCGCGCCGATCGGGGTGTCACGCCAGGTCTTGAAGGCGCGATGGGCAGCCGCCACGGCAGCGTCGACTTCTTCGAC
Organism: Pseudomonas sp. SWRI77; assembly: GCF_014269105.1. Classification (NCBI taxonomy): domain Bacteria; kingdom Pseudomonadati; phylum Pseudomonadota; class Gammaproteobacteria; order Pseudomonadales; family Pseudomonadaceae; genus Pseudomonas; species Pseudomonas sp. SWRI77. Next base: position 125,056 of record NZ_JABWRV010000016.1, read on the forward strand.
GGTGGCGAACGGCACCCGCGCCAGCACTTGCTGGGTGGCCGGGTTGACGATATCGCGCCACTCGTCGGTCTTGGATTCGACCCACTGGCCATCGATCAGCAGCTTGACCTGCTCGACCTTGGTCTGGTCGGGGGATTGAGGTGCGTTCATCTGGGTTCTCCTTGGAATTATTGTCGGGTCGAGATCGCCAGCGCCGTGCAAACGCGAGGTGGCGTCCTGGGGCTTGTTTCGAGTATAGATGTGCAAACATCCAACAAGAACGCACAAAAAAACCGGATCATCATGCAAAAAGACCTCACATCCCTCAGCTCGCTCAACTGGGACGACCTGAAGTTTTTCCTCGAAGTGGCACGCACCCGCAAAGCCAGCAGCGCCGCCAAGCGCCTGAGCGTCGACTACACCACGGTGTCACGGCGCATCACGTCGCTGGAGGGGGCGCTGGGCACGCTGTTGTTCGAGAAGTCCCGGACCAACGGCTTCGTGCTTACCGCCGAAGGCCAGCGTTTGCTGGGCTATGCCGAGTCGATCGAGAGCACGCTGCACATGGCGTGCGAGCAGGTGTCAGGCTCGGGGGTGGCGTTGTCGGGGCATGTGCGCATGGGCTGCACCGAAGGTTTCGGCAGCTTCTTCGTCACGCCGCAACTGAGCCACTTCGTCGATGCGTATCCGGCCATTTCGGTGGATATCCTGCCGCTGCCGCACTTCATCAGCCTGTCCAAGCGCGAGGCGGACATCGTCATTGCCCTGGAACGGCCCGAGCACGGCCCTTATGTGTGCTGCAAGCTGTGCGACTACCGGTTGCGGCTGTATGCGACCCAGGCGTACCTGGATAACCACGCGCCGATCCGCCAGGTGGGGGATTTGGCCAAGCACCCCTTCATCAGCTACGTGGATGACCTGGCGTTCAGCTCCGAGCTGCTGTACCTGGCCAACATGATCCCCAATGCCAACGCGCATTTGCGCAGTACCAGCGTGATTGCGCAGTACACCGCAGCATTGCAGGGGCGTGGGCTGGCGATTCTGCCGTGTTTTCTGGCGGCGCAGGACCCGCGATTGGTCACGGTGCTACCAGAGCAGATCGAGGTGACGCGGCAATTCTGGATGTATTGCCGGGAGGATTTGCGCAAGTTGAAGCGCATTACCCTGCTGTGGGATTACATCCGTGGGGTGACCGAGGCGAATGCGCCGTTGTTGATGGGCGAGACCCGTGAGATGCGGTTTGCTCAGGAATGATACAGCCCTCAGCAACGGCGCCGTACAGGTAGGAGCTGGCTTGGCCTGCGATGGGCCGCAACGCGGCCCCAGGTTGTTGCGGGCTATTGAAGATTCTTGCCCATGCCCCGCTCCATATCATCGATCAGCGCCTTCGCCATTTCGCTCAGGATTCTCGCTGCACTTCCTGCCACACGGTCATCCTCCATTTCAGCTTCAGTGGTCAGGTGACGAATGCAGCCGAGCAGCACTGACAGCTGAGAGAAAGCATGCTTGAAAGGTACGTTTGGTTGCAGGCGAAACAGATCGAAGGTTTCTACACCCGCTGTCGAAGAGTCTCTTGGATTGTGGGTCATCTAGACACTCCCTGAGCCGTGGCGCGAGAACTTTTGTGATCGGTAAGGGCGTTGATCACTCGGCACAGCAGACGGATATTCATGCCCATGGCGTCGCGCATGAGGCTTGGACCGCTCTCGATCAGAACGGTGGTGGTCTGTTCCACTGTCAGAGTCAAAGCTCGGATCAGCAGGTCGCATTCCTCGATGCCAGGAGGATCTTGGAGTGATAGGTGGGGAGGAACTAACAGAAGAAGGGTTGATGCAGGAGGATCGGGGACGAGCTTTTTCATGATGGAGCTCCCTTAAGCAAACCAGGAACTGCCTCCCTCTTCGTCTCAAGGATTTGGGTGGCAGTCGTGCACGGTTTGAGACCCGGGACACATGAATACCGGCCAGGCCGAAGCCTGCCCGCGCACGACCGCCATGAAGCGGTGCCAACACATGTAGTCCGGGGGTCTCAAGCCCGATCGCCTTGAACGGCGACTCAGGGACGTTATCCCAGGGGCTCTTTCCCGCCTACGTGGCAACTTCTGACAGCGGCGTAGGATAGTTCGCTATATGCCGAAACCCGAAGCAATTGGTTTCAAACTCAGAAATGTCTTACGGCTAGACGGCCAAGTCGAGGGCTGCGCCCTCGATCGCAGCCAAGCCAGCGCCTGCAGGGACCGAGTCGGTCTGCAAGAGATCGCTCAGTACGACGCGACAACAATCGACACCCGTCGATTCTCGGTGCGCCCGGCACTGCTGCGGTTGTCGGCCACCGGTTGGGTACTGCCCAGGCCGCGGGTCTGGATGTTCTGCGCAGGCATGCCGATACCGATCAGCGTTCTGGCCACACTCTGCGCCCGGCGCTCGGACAATTGCTGGTTGTAGGCCGCCCTGCCCGAGGCATCCGCGTGCCCATCCACCCGCACACCCTGGATACCAACCCCCAGCAGTGCCTTGCCGATACGCTCGACAATCGCCTGGCTCTGGCTATTCAGGCCGTCCAGGTCACTGCCGAACAGTACCTTGCCCGACAGATCGAAGGCCCAGCCTTCATCAGTCGGGGCAAAGCCTTCGCGCTTGAGCACGGCGATCTGCTCGGCAGTCAGGCCCTTGGGCGGTGTGCTCTGGCAGCCGGTCAGCGCGAGCAAGGCGAGCAGCAAAGCCCAAAGGGGGAAACGCAAACGATGAATCACGGGTTCAACTCCTGTTTTTGATTTCGGCGGCGGACCGTTCCGTCTGCGCCACTTGCCACTGGCCACGGCGTTTTCGCTTGGCCTGGTACATTGCCGCATCGGCGGCGTCGAGCAGGCTGGCAGGGTCAGTGCCATCCACCGGGTAATAGGCGATGCCGACACTCAGCGAGGTGGCAATGCTGCTGCCACTGTCCAACTGCACCGGCAGCTTCATGCTGGCGACGATCTTCTCGGCGATGAGCTCGGCGTCTTCACGCGAATGCAGCGGCGTCAGCAACACCGCAAACTCGTCACCGCCCAGGCGCGCCACCAGGTCGTGCTCACGCAGTTGGGCGCGGATGCGGTCGGCAACGCTGATCAGCACCTCGTCGCCTACGGCATGGCCCAAGCTGTCATTGATCTGCTTGAAGTGGTCACTGTCGAGGAACAGCACCGCCAGGTGATCCTGCTGGCGCGCAGCATTGCGCAGGCAACGGCTGAGGCGCCCTTCGAAGAAGGCGCGGTTGGGCAGGCCGGTCAGGCTGTCATGGCTGGCCTGGTGGGCCAGGGTCTGGTTTTCGCTCTGCAGGTGGCTGTGCCACACCTCCAGTTCATCGAGCAAGGCGTTGAAGTCGTTACCCAGCTCGTTGAGTTCGGCGATCGGCGCCTCCGGCACGCGACGGTCGAAGCGCCGTTCGCGCCGCGCGGCATGAGCAACGCTGGCCAAACCGCGCAATGGCCGGACGATGTCGCCGAGCAGGCGCCGCGACAAGTACAGGGCGATGACTGCGCTGAGCACCATGCACAACAGGATCCCGCCCAACCCGCCGAGCAGGAACAGCAACAGGCTGCGGCCCTGGCCAATCAGCTCGATGTGCCCGACCTTTTGCTGCTGATGAATGATCGGCAGGTTGACCGGCTCGTCCAGCAGTGTGGTGGCGACCAGGGTTTCCAGGTGGGCGAGCATGCCGCTGTCGTTGCGTTGCCAGTGGGCCAGTTGCTCACCGTCATTGTTGAAGACCTTGGCGTCGGCCACCTCTTCGGTACTGGCGATCAGCGCCAGCGCCTCATTGGCCGCGACGCGGTCGTCGAACACCACAGCGGCTTCCGCGGTGTAGGTGATCGAGCGGGCGATCAGGTGCAGGTTGTGGTTGGCATAGACCTGCAGGGCAAGCACGCCCAGCACGGTCAGCGAAATACCGACCAGGCCCACGGCGAGCAGGGCAACATTGAGGTGCCCACGGCCGAGCACCGAACGCAGGGTCGGGCGCATGCGCTTGTTGGCAGCTTTCATGGCTGCGCACCTCGGCGCCGCGACAATTGCAGCACGCTGGGGTGGATGCGTACGCCCGAACGGGCCACGGAGTCGAGGTTCACTTCAAAGGCGACCTGCTGATCGCTGACCCGCAGGCAGAACAAGCTGCCGACGGTACAGGGGTCGTCGGCCTCGCTGATGCTCAATACCGGGTGACCGCTGACGCGCTGGAACAACCGATCGCGTTGGCCTTGATCGAGCTTGCCGATGTAAATAGCATCGCAGGCCTGGGCGACTTGTGCATCGTCAGCCAGCAGGCGACGCACCTGCAAAGGCCGCCCGGATTCCTGCACATGCCCTTTGATCAGGTCGTCGGCGTACTCGGTAGGGCCGACCAGGCACAGGCGCAACGGCGCAGGTTCGGCTGGCCAGCGTGCGTAGCTGAAGATTCCCAACACCACCTGGGTGACGGCCTTGGCGCGTTGCTGTGCTTGCACAGCGGTGGCTGAGGATTCCGCCCAGGCAGGGGCTGCCAGTAGCGACAGGGCGGCCAGCAACAGCGAAAGCATACAGCTCGTCAATCGCCTCCCGGCCACGGTCATGTGGGAAATCTCTCGAAGTCCTTTCAGATATTGGCGCAACGATAGCACATGGCCGCCAACCCTGACTTGCGTGGCTTTTGTAGGAGCGGCCTTGCGTCGCGAAAGGGCTGCGCAGCGGCCCCGGCGATCTTGTTGCAACCACATAACCTTGTTGCAACACAGAACCTTGTTGCAACACAGAACCTTGTTGCAACCACAGAACCTTGTTGCAACACAGAACCTGGGGCTGCTGCGCAGCCCTTTCGCGACGCAAGGCCGCTCCTACAAGGGCCGCGCCGCAATGATGGCAGCAGTGGGCGATTCAGACCTGTTCGAGCATCAGGCCGGAGATCCGCCGTACCTTGCGTGACACCGCCTCTTCGAATATGCCCTGGCGTGGCTCGATCAGGCTGAAGCAATGCTTGGCCCGGGTGATGCCGGTGTACACCAGCTCCTTGGTCAACACCGGGTTGAGGGCATCCGGCAGCACCAGCGCGGTATGGCTGAACTCCGAGCCCTGGGACTTGTGCACGGTCATGGCGAACACGGTTTCCACCTCGTTGAGCCGGCTTGGCAAGACAAAACGTACTCCGCCGTTGCCATCGTTACGCGGGAAGGCCACCCGTAGCAGCGGCTCGCCCCGCTCATCCGGCAGGCGCAAGGCGATGCCGATGTCACCGTTCATCAGGCCCAGGCCATAATCGTTGCGCGTCACCAGCACGGGCCGGCCCTCGTACCAGGGCTGCTGGGCGTCGATCAGCCCGGCATTGTGCAGCACCCGAGCCACCCGCTCATTGAGGCCCTCCACCCCCCAAGCGCCCCGGCGTACCGCACAGAGCAGCTGGAAGTCCTCGAAACCGTGCAGTACCTTGCTCGCCCATTGCTCCCACAGTGGGTCGTCATAAGCAGTGCCAGGTGCCGGCCGATAACGCCCCAGGGTCCGCAGGTAGCTGCGATAGCCTTGCGGGCCCTCGGCGCCGCGGTTGAGGCCGTCGAGCAGCAAACGGTCGAAGGCCCGGTCCTGTTCGTTCTTCAGCGACAGGCCATTCACATCAGGCGGTGGCAGGGCGAGCAGATTGCGCGCCGCATGCGATTCCTGACGGTTGACCAGCCGAGCCAATTGGCCAATACCGCTGCCCTCGCCGAAGCGCCGGGAAAAACGCAGCATCACCACTTGCTGCGCCAGCGGATTGCGCTGCGCATCACCGGCCACCAGGCCACTGCCCTGCAGCGACTGGCCGCCGATCTGCTCCAGCCACGCCTGGGTCGCGGCCGAGTAGCAACCGTCCTCGGCATCCCGGCACAGGTCACCCAGTACCGCACCCGCCTCGACCGAGGCCAACTGGTCTTTATCACCCAGCAGGATCAGCCGCGCGCGAGGTGGCAGCGCATCGAGCAGGTTGGCCATCATCTCCAGGTCGATCATCGAGGCCTCGTCCACCACCAGCACGTCCAGTGGCAACGGATTACCCGCATGGTGGCGGAAGTGCCGCGACCCTGGGCGGCTGCCCAGCAGCCGGTGCACGGTGCTGACCTCGGTGGGGATCTGCCCGCGCACGGCAGTACTGACCTGCAGCCGCTCGACCTGCTGGCCGATGGACTCGGTCAGGCGCGCCGCCGCCTTGCCGGTCGGCGCGGCCAGGCGAATGCGCAAAGGCCTGCCCTGCTCCACCGCCGGCGCCTGCAGCAAGGCCAGCAACCGTACCACCGTGGTGGTCTTGCCGGTGCCGGGGCCGCCAGTGATGATGCTGAAGCCGGCCCGGGTCGCCAGGGCGCAGGCAAGCTTTTGCCAATCGACCTGGCCAGCCAGGGCGCCTTCGTCGAACAACTGGCCCAGGCGAGCCGGCAAGTCGCTGGGCGCTGCCTCGTGCTGGCTCAGGCGCTGGCGCAGGTTGTGGTCGATGCGCCGCTCGTAGCTCCAGTAGCGGCGCAGGTACAGACGCTCGCCACTGATCACCAGCGGCCGCGCCTGCTGGCCGGGTGTGTCACCACTGGCCACCAGTGGGCTGGCCGCGATGCGCTGGCGCCAGGCCTGAAGGTCCAGGCCGGCAAGCAGTTGCGAAGGCAACAGCAAGGGGCCGATCAGGGCGTCACCCTCCGGCGGCAGCGACAGCGCGAAGTCTGGCTCGGCCAGGGTCTGCTGCAGGTCCAGGCAGACATGCCCATGGCCAAGCTGATGGCTTGCCAAGGCTGCCGCCAGCAACAGCAACGGATCGCTGCCGGGCGCACGTTCTTCGAGAAACGACACGAAGGCACGGTCGAGGGCACGCAGCCAGCCACGCTCGACCCAACGGTCCAGCAGTAGCAGCAGGTCGCCGCTGTCGCGCTGCGGCGCGAGGGCCAGCAGGTGCTCGGCATGCAAGGGGGTGGGCAACAGGTCGGTGAGGCTTCGGCTCATGGCGCGGCTCCGGCAAACAGGTCCTGCTGCTCGGGCGCAGACTCACCACGGAACAGTGCATCGAGTGCTTCGATCAGCACACGCGGCGGCTTGGCGAAGTACACGCCATGGCCGCTGCTGCTGGCACCACGCAGGAAGATGAACAGGGCGCCGCCGACATGGCGGTCGTAATCGTAATCAGGCAGCCGGGCGCGCAACTGACGGTGCAGGGCCAGCAGATACAGGACGTACTGCAAGTCGTAGCGATGCTCGAGGATGGCTTTTTCCATGGCCAAGCTGTCGTAAGCCTGGATGTCCGGGCCCAGCCAGTTGGATTTGTAATCGGCCACGTAGTAGCGCCCGTCCAGTTCGAAGGCCAAGTCGATGAAACCCTTGAACATGCCGTTGAGCAACGTCGGTTGCGCCGCCGGGCGCGCATGGCCTGGGTGGGTGTGGCGCGCCACCAGCTGATCGAGCTGTTCGGCGTCGACCTGATGGCTGGCGAACCAGAACTCCATTTCGATCTGGTAATGACGCAACTGCGCAAGGGTCAGGCTTACTTCCTGGCCCAGGACAGGCAATGGTTCGTTCAGCAACATGTGCAACCAGGGCGTCAGCGTCGCGATCCAGCCGGTCCAGTCACGCCGATTGCAGCGCTGCCCGACGGTGCGCTCGATCAGTTCAAGGTTGCCGCTGACCTCGGCGAAACCTTCACGGCCGGCCCATTCCAGCAGGCCGTGCAGGAAGGTACCGGGGTTCGGCCCCCGCGGGAAGCGGTGGATATCGCCGCCTTCTGCCGGCACCTCGCGCAGTACCTGGGCGTCGACCACTTCGTCATCCAACAGTTGCTGGGCCTGCGAGCTGTCGGCGCCGAGAGTCTGCTCGCCGACGCGCAGGGCACTGTAGGACGCGATCCACCAGTTCTCGGCGGCCGCCCGCCGGGGTTTGCGCGCAGGCAGCAGCTCACGTTCGGCTTGCGGCATGCGATACCCCTGATCGTCGGCCAGCGGCAGCGGCGGGCAGGCAATGTACGGGCAGGCCGATGCCAACGCCTGCAGCCAGCCCGCCAGTTGCCCGGAACTCGGCAGGGCAAGGCCACCGCCCAGCAGATAACCGAGCGCCGAACGGTGCAGTTGCGAGTGCTTCTGGTTGCCGCGTTTCAGGTCGGCGACCCCAAGCCAGCAGGCATGCTGGGCGCGGGTCAGGGCCACATAGAGCAGGCGCAGGTCTTCGGCCAGGCGCTCGTCATCGGCCCGGGCGATCTGCTCTTGATCAGGCGTAAGGGTCAGGTGGGCGTTGCCTTGGCTGTCATGCCAGGCCAACGGCAGGCGCGTACCGTCTACCGGCTTGCTGGTGCAGATGAACGGCAGGTAGACCAAGGGGTATTCCAGGCCCTTGGACTTGTGGATAGTCACCACCTTGACCAGTTGCTCATCGCTCTCCAGCCGCAGGATCTGCTCTTCGCCGGCCTGGCCGGAGCTGGACAGGTGCTCGGCCAGGTGACGGATCAATGCCTGCTCGCCATCCAGCTCACCTGCCGCCTGTTGCAGCAATTCGGCCAGGTGCAGCAGGTTGGTCAGCACGCGCTCGCCGTCACTGCGGGCGATGAGCGTGCGCGGCAGCTGGAAGTCGTGCAGCAGGTGCCGCAGCATCGGCAGCACACCCTGGCGCTGCCAGGTCTCGCGGTAGCGACGAAAACGCATGACCCAGTCTTCCCACACGCGCTCGTCCTGGTTCAGCTTGTCCAGCGCGGCCAATGACAGGTCGAGGGTGAGGCTGGCCAGGGCGGCCTTGAGCAGGCGCTCCGAGTCCGGTTCGGCGCAGGCCTTCAGCCACGCCAGCAGGTCATGGGCCTCCTGGGCGGCGAACACCGAGTCTTTGTCGGACAGGTACACGCTGCGCACATCCCGAGCAGCCAGCTCGCCACGGATCATCTGGGCTTCGTGGCCGTCGCGCACGAGGATGGCGATATCCGATGGCAGGCAAGGGCGCAGTTCGCCTTCGCCGTTACGGAAACCCGCCGTGCCCTGCTGGCCACCGTTGAGCAGGGCGACGATATGGCTGGCGCAGCTGGCCGCCAACTGCTGACGGTACAGGGTGCCCGAGACCGGTTCTTCGCTCTGCAGTTGCCAGCATTGCAAGGCTGCACACACCTCGCCATCCACCAGCAGCTGTTCGCCACGGCCTTTGGCACGCACCTCGATGAACGGCAACGGGTTGTCTTCGGCTTCACGGAACAGGAACGCCCCTCGCCCCTGGCTTCGCGTCTCGGCCTGGAGGAACACCTGGTTAACCGCCGCGACCATCGCCTGGCTCGAGCGGTAGTTGGTGTCCAGGCTGTGCAGGCGCCCGGTGGTGGCACGCCGGGCGGCAAGGTAGGTATAGATGTCGGCGCCGCGGAAGGCATAAATCGCCTGCTTGGGGTCGCCGATCATGAACAGCCCGGTTTCGGTGCGGTTTTCGGTGATCTGGTAGATCCGCTCGAAGATGCCGTACTGGACCGGGTCGGTGTCCTGGAATTCGTCGATCAGTGCCACCGGGAACTGCTCACGAATCAACCCGGCCAGGCGCTCGCCGGCCTCGCTGGCCAGGGCATGTTGCAGGCGCAACAGCATGTCGTCGAAGCCCATTTCGGCGCGCCGACGCTTCTCCACTTCAAAACGCGCCGAGACCCAGCTGGCAGCATGTTCGAGCAGCCGCGCATCCGGGCTGGCCAGCGCCTGCAATTGCTGCTGTAGCGTCTGCATGGCACGCAGCCCCGGGTGATCGGGTGGCTCGCCTGACTTCCAGGCCTCGGCCATGCCGGCCGGGGTCAGGCGGGTGAAGCCGGTACCCAGGTCGAGTTCGACGATGTGTTCGTCGGCGGCCCATGCGCTCAGCTTGTCGAACCAAGGTTCGAAGTAGCGTGCCTGCATCTTGCGGCCGTCGGCCAGCTTGGCGGCCACGGCATCGCGGCAGATCTGCCGCAGCTCATCGGCCCACTGTGCCCAGGGCGCCTTGAGCTGGGCCAACTGCTCGGTACGTTGCGCAAGCGCGTCTTCAATCAACGCCTCGGGTTCTTGCTCGTGCTGCTGGGCCCGTACCCGACCGAACAGCGGGCGAATGCGCGGCAACAGCGCGTCGGGGCTGCCCCAGTGGCCACGCACCCAGGCCAGCGCCTCACCCTGCATGCCATAGCAGAACCGCCGCCAGTAATCGCGCATGACCTGGCCAAGCAGGTCGGTGTGATCGGTCTCCAGCGTCTGGGTGAACAGGCTGCCGCTGTCGAACGCGTGCTCGCGAAGCATGCGTTGGCACCAACCGTGGATGGTCGACACCGCCGCTTCATCCATCCATTGCACGGCGATTTCCAGGCGGCTGGCGCAACGCGGCCAAGCTTCTTGCGGGTAATCGTCGCGCAACTGATGCAGCAGTGGGTCGGCCGCTTCAAGCTCGCCACGGAAGAACCGCGCCGCTTCGGCCAGGCGGGCCCGTATGCGTTCGCGCAGCTCTTTGGTGGCGGCGTCGGTAAAGGTCACCACGAGGATCTGCGGGGGCAACAGCTCACGGCCGAAAGCCTGTTCGCCGCCGTGGCCGAGGATCAGCCGCAGGTACAGCGCCGAGATGGTGAATGTCTTGCCGGTACCGGCGCTTGCTTCGATCAGCTGGCTACCATGCAGGGGAAAACTCAGTGCCAGGGGACGGTCCAGCGTCATGCGCCACTCTCCGGGTTGCCCAGGGCCTGCCAGGGTGCGTTGAACAACGGGCGGTACAAGGTTTCGCACCAGCCTTCAAAGGTTTCGTCGGCGCTGAGCGCGGCGAAATCACGGAACTGCCGGGCCAGGGCAATACTTTCGCTGCGCTCGCCGAAGCTGTTGCGCTCGTCACCTTCATAGGCACGGGCCGCTGCGGCCAGCGCCTTGTCGGCATCGTCCTGGCCCAGCCAGGCAAAGGCGGTCTTGGCTGCCACCGACAGTGGCGCGTTCATTGCCGCCTGGCGCGCTACCAGCAGGTCGCCGAGCAGCTGCGCCGCCTCACCTTGCGGCAAGGGCGCGAGCAGCAGGGTCAGGTCACTGGCCACCAGCGCACTGTTAAGCGGGTAACCCGCAGCACAGGCGGCCAGGTGCATGACCCAGGGCGCGATCAGCCGGTGCCACTTGTAGTTGTTGCGCCCGGCGCTGATGGTGTTCGGTACCGTGGTGATACTGAGCAGGCTTTGATCTTCTGCCTGGTAAACCCGGCCCAGCCAGCCTTCGAGGCGATGCCTGCCCTGTTCGAAATGAACAGGCAATGCGCCTTCGACCAGGTGAGGCCAGCGTTGCAACAACTGGCGATGGCGTTGTAGCAGATCGGGCAGCGGCTGGATCAGCTCGGCCTGCAAGAGCTGCCCGAAACCGGCAAGGGGTAACAGGCCACAGGCTTGCAGGCGGCGGGCCTGCGTCTGCAAGGCAGGCTCGGCATGGTCCGGGTCAGCCAATGCGGCATTCAACAGGCTTTCGGCGGCACCATAGCGTTGCAAGGTATCGAGCACGAACGGCTCTTCATCCGGGGTCGGCGCCTCCAGGGCCTCGAAGAACACCTTCAAACGCTGGCTGAAGAAGTGCCGCACCGGGTGGCGAAGAAAGTCGTGCAGTTGCGTCAGGCTCAGCGCTTCATCATCGACGTAGGGCGGCAGATCGGGATCAGGCTGCGCGAGCGCCTGCCCGGGCAGATGCAGCACCTGCCACTCATGGGCGAAGCTGAACAAAGGGCTGCCCTTCTGGAAGTAACGCGGGCTGAACGGCTGTAGCGGGTGCTCCTGCGTCAAGGCATGCAGCAACCGCTCGTCCGGCCCAAGCCCTGGGCCCGCGTCGGTGCCGGCCAAACGCCAACCTGCAGCCACATGGTCGCGTAACTGGCCGATAAGCACTGAGGCCGGGCGCTCACTGTTGTCGCGGATACTGCGCCCGACCCAGCTGACATACAGCTGATCGCGTGCCGACAGCAGGGCTTCGAGCAGCAAGTAACGGTCATCCTCACGGCGCGAGCGATCACCGGGGCGGTAGTCGCTGGCCATCAGGTCGAAGTCCAGCGGCTGCTGGGCGCGGGGGTAGTCACCATCGTTCATGCCCAGCAGGCAGACCACCCGGAAGGGGATGGCGCGCATGGGCATGAGGGTGCAGAAGTTTACCGAGCCGGCGAGGAAGCGCTGGGACAGCTTGCCCTGATCCAGGCCAGACAACCATGCTTCGCGGACCACGGTCAGTGGTAGCGAGTCCTGCAGGCCGACGGTTTCGCACACTTGCAGCCAGGCATCGCGCAAGTCCTGCAGCTGCATCAACAGAAACTCGTCGTGCTCACCTTCAGCCAGGAAGAACACCTGCAACAAGGCATTCAGGCGTTCGCCCCACTGGGTGACGGTCGCGGGCTGGGCCAGTGCCTGGCACGCCACATCCAGGGCATCCAGCAGGGCCACCAGCGGGCCGATCAGTGCAGCATCCAGGCCGCCGATTTCGTCATAGGGTTCAATGCCATCACAGCCCTCACCTACGCCAACAGCATACCCCAGCAGCATACGCCGCAGGCCAAACCGCCAGCTGTTCTGCTCCAAGCCTTCCGGCAAGCCCAGGCTGGCGCGCTGCTCGGCATTCAGGCCCCAACGGATACCGGCGCCTTCGATCCAGCGATGCAGGGTGGGCAGGTCACTTTCACGGATGGCGAAACGGGCACGTACCGCCGGCACGTCGAGCAGGTCGAGCACTTCGCTGACGGCGAAACGGCTATCCGGCAACTTGAGCAGGTGCTCCAGGGCAATCAGCAATGGCTCCCGACCGCGTTGGCCTTGATCGGTGAGGGTGAACGGAATGTAGCGTGGGTCATGACGCTGCAACTGCCCGAATACGGCGCGGATATGGGGCGCGTAGGTGTCGATTGCCGGCAGCATCACGATCACGTCGCGCGGGCGCAGGGTAGGGTCGGCGCTGAAGCGTGCCAGGAGCTGGTCGTGGAGAATCTCCACCTCGCGTTGCGGGCTGTGCGCGACGTGAAAGCGCATCGAACGGTCCTGCCCGAGGTCGACTTGCGGCCAGCGCTCACGGGTTTCGGCGAGCGGGCGCAGTTCAAGGATGTCATCTTGCAGCTGGTTGAGCAGCGTGGTCGGCGAACCCTCGCTGAACAGGTCGATGCGCCCCTCGCTGAACACACCGCGGTAGCTGCCCGGGTCGTCATAGCTGTCGAGCAGGTTGATGTAGTCACGGCCCTGCTTGCCCCAGGCGGCCAGCAGCGGATGCGCGTGCTGGTGCAGGGATTGGTCATCCAGCAGCAGCGGCATGCCCTGCTTGCGCTGTTGGCGCTTGTACTGATGGCGCAGCAGGTCTTTGTCGGCGACGATATCGGCCCAGTGATGGCGGCAAGGGTTGTGAACGCAAAGCAGTACTTGGCTGAACCGGGCCAGCCCAGCCAACGCCTCCAGTGCCTGAGCCGGCAGGGAAGAGATACCGAACACGATCACCCGCGATGGCAGGCCCGCAGGGGCTTGTTCCAGGCTGTTGATGCGCTCGACGAAACGCTGATGCACGCCCGCGCGACTCTGCGCCATGCCTTGTTCGCCGACATCTTCCAGCAGGGCGCGCCACAGCTCGGCCTGCCAGCGATTGCCAGGGGGCAGCGCTTTACGCTCGCCCCGAGCGGTATTGAGGACGTGATCACCGCCCGCCCAGTCCTTGAGCCAGTCGGCTCGGTAGACCTGGTATTGGTCGAACAAGTCGGCGAGGCGCTCGGCAAGCTGATAACGCTTGCGCAGGTCGCTATCGTCGGTAAGAAAACGCCGCAAGGGCTCGAAGTGCTCGCGCTCGATCAACGACGGCAGCAAGCGCATCAGGCGCCAGGTCAGCGGCGCCTTGTCGAGCAAGGACACCTCAGGGATTTCATCGCGGCCCAGCACTCGACGGTAAAGCTGCCACATGAAACTGCCAGGCAGTTGCACATCGATCGCGGCCGCGATGCCACAGCCGCCCAGGTCACCCTCTTCAGGGTCTTCAGCCAGCGCCAGTTTCAGCCACTGGGCAATGCCGTTGCTTTGCACCAGGGCAATTTCGTTTTCCAACGGCGCTAACGGGTACCGACGCATCCAGCTCACCACCAAGCTGCGCAAGTCGTCGAGGCGGTTGCCATGCACGATCATGAAGCCGGGCTGAAGGGTGGTGGTGTTGACCATTGAGCATTCCCTGGAAGGCAGTGGGTTCTGATGCGGAACCATATCACGGGGCATGCCCGGGCTTATGGCGAGCATGGCGACAATTCTTTTCCAGCCGCAAAGACAAAACCCCTACCTGCTTGCGCAGATAGGGGTTTTGCGAAATGAATCTTGACGATGACCTACTCTCACATGGGGAGACCCCACACTACCATCGGCGATGCATCGTT
>NZ_JABWRV010000017.1:0-129831 GCF_014269105.1 Pseudomonas sp. SWRI77
CTTTGCTGTCGGGACGCATCATGGCGGACTGGCTCCAGAAAGAAATCGGGAGCGCAGCATCGGGCTTCAGGTAGTCGCTTGGAATGTGGGCTTCATGGAGCGGACACGATGAGATCACGCGGCTTACCCATCTCCCCTCCCCTGAAGAACTGCCGCCACTGTCCGACAACGCTCCGCCAACACGAGTGACCGCCATCCGCCATGACTTCGAGCGGGATGCACTGGGCCGTCTTGTCAGCAAGCGTACTGAAGATGGCACCACCGAGTACCGCTACGACGCTGCCGACAATCTGCTGTCCATCACCCTCACGGATAACCAGGGAGAGAAGCAGCAACTCGATTACACCTATGACGCTACCGGGCAACTGCTCAGTGAAACCAACAGTGCTGGCCTGCTGCAGTATCGCTATGACGAGCTGGGCAACTTGCAGACGTTGGTGCTGCCCGATCAGCGTGAACTCAACCACCTGTACTACGGCAGCGGGCACCTGCACCAGATCAACCTGAACGGCCGGGTCATCAGCGACTTCGAGCGCGATGCGGTGCACGACGAAGTGCTACGCACCCAAGGACAGCTGGTCACACGCACCCGATACGACAATTGCGGCCGTCTGGCCAGCAAGGCTATCCACTATCGCGATGCCCCTGTGGAAGTGCTGCCGCTGCTCGACAAGGCCTACTGCTACGACGCGAGCGACAACCTGGTTGCCGAAGTGCTGACCCAGACTCAGCGCCGAGGCGGGACCAATGCGTACGACGATAACACCGCGCACCTCGAACAAATCATCGGCCGCTTCCATGACCTGCCCCACACCGGCAAGAGTTACTCAGGACGCAACCGCTACGGCTACGACCTCAACGAGCAATTGCAGACCGTCCAGCAGTCGCGCCCCAATTGGCAAGCTACGCAGGTCGAAGACTACAAGTACGACAAGGCCGGCAACCTGTTCGACGGGCCCAAGCTCAACGGCTTGATCAAGCACAACCGCGTCCTGGTCTATCAGGACAAACGCTACCGCTATGACCGGTTTGGGCGGTTGTGCGAAAAGCGGATTGGCAGCAACTGGGTGCAGTACTTTGAGTACGACGCTGAGCATCGGCTGGTTTGCGTGGAGCAGTACCGCAGTGGTGAGCGTGAGCGAGTGGTGTTTGCCTATGATCCGTTGGGTAGACGAATCAGCAAGGAGGTTTATCAGAAGGACTATCCAGAGCCGCGCCGACGCGTACTGTTTCACTGGCAAGGGCTGCGCTTGTTGCAAGAGGTGCAGAGCGGTTTGGCCAGCTTGTATGTGTATGCCAATTTGGCTAGCTACGAGCCGCTGGCCAGAATAGACGGAAAGCCAGACAACGAGGAAGTACTCTACTTCCAGACCAATCCAGGCGGCCTGCCCGAACAGCTGACAAATATCGAGGGTGATACAGTCTGGTGCAGCGAGTATGCGATATGGGGAAAGCCACGGGGTGAGTGGCGCAGCCCTCGGCATGCACGAGAGCAGAATTTACGGTTTCAGGGCCAGTATCTTGACCGGGAAACGGGACTGCATTACAACATGTTCAGGTTCTATGACCCAGATATTGGACGATTTACGCAGACGGATCCGATTGGGGTGGAGGGAGGGCTAAATACATATGCGTATGCGCCGAACCCGCTAAGCTGGATCGACCCGCTTGGCTTAATGGAATGTAGCCTAACCGGCAACGAAGTTGGTGATGCTACTAATTTACCTATTATTAAGCGTGGCAGCTCCGAATGGAAAAAGGCAACTGAAACAATCCAGAAAGGTGGTAAATCCAATTTTAGAGTAAAAGATAAAGCCACTGCCGACCAATTATTAAAAGATGCCAGAGGAAAAGTAGATCACCACCCCACTTATTCTGAAGCACCGTACAAAAAAGGATATGAACACCACCCCAATGAATCTCACACAGCAAACGCACCAGAGAATAATATCCCTCATGTCAAATGGAAAGACTGGAGTATGGGTAAAAAATCTGGTGGCGCCGGGCATATATTTTATGAATAGAAAATCAGTCATTCTGGACGAGAAAAAGTACCCTATCGCATGGAGATTTAACTCCAAGGATTGCTCACTATCATTTAAAGAAAAAAGACAAATCGTTTTTCTTGGCGCGGAAGAGTCTGAAAACCTATGGAATGTGATATTTCCATTTGACCATTTAATGAACATGAATTCATCATTTTGCTTTGTGACAGAAGAAAAAAAGCTAGACTTTGATCACCACCAAGAATCGTCTTTGTTCTTCAAGAACAAACTAGTAGATACCTCGTCCATTTTTTTCTTCTGGGGGAAAAAAGCGAGCGCCATTGTACCTGCAGACCTACTTGTTAAATCATGGAGCGATTTTTTTTACCCCAGTGATGAAACAAGTATCGCCTTAATAGTCAATAGGCAAAAAATAATCTATTCGTACGAGGAAAGTTTTTTTTACGCTGGCATAGTAGAGCAACAAAATCGGTAAAACCTTCCACGATTTAGCAGGGTTATCGTATAAAAATAGCCAGGGGAGATATGGCCCGTAGCTAGACAGAGACCGTCTGATCGTGAAACGCTTCGACAAGTTTGCGAAAAACTATGCCGGCATGGTCTCAATTACTCACGGGCCCTGGGTAGGTAATTTTCATTTGTATTTCTGAAACACCACACTAGCCCGGCGATTATTGGGCTTTCAATCACCGGCTTCCGGCCCTCAGGTGAGTGCGACAGCTAGAGATAACTCATACGTGGAAAGACAACGAGCGACTGCCGGGATTGAACTTACACTTGCTGTCCCATTTGTCGCGGTAGGGAGCGTAATGATGACAATAGCAGCTTCGCCGGTATTAGCAACTGCCGAAGGTAGCGCATTAGTTGCTCACGCAGGAGGACAATCTGTCCGCTTCGCCCCATTCGTTAATATTTCAAGTAAAGAGATGATTGCAGGCCTACTCGGAGCGGGCGCGACTTCGCCCGCGTTTGCAACATCCGCAGAGGACTCGTCCTCTGCAACGCCCTCCCAAAGGTTAAGCGTTAATATCGAAGAGTGGAACGCTTATCAACGCTATCCGTCCACAACCGTGCAGAGCTATGTCAGCTGGGACGACCTTCCGGAGAAATCCAATGACTGAAAGTGAATTCTTCAACGCGTTCGAAAAACATCGCTGGGACCTTATCTACGCGGATGATGCACACGATGGCCAGCCCGTTATAAAGGTAGGAATTGTCGCTGTTTTTTATTTGCAAGGCGTACACGCCATCTAGGAGACAGGCCATTGCAGAGGCCTTTAAAATCTACTGCCAACTTTATGAAGAACACCTTAACTGGGGATACATGGGTAGCGAAAACATAACCCAACACAACTTAAACGATCAAACCCAAAAAAACTGTATAGCCTACATTACCTCTGAGAGCGCATCAGAACCAGCATCATTCATGTGGTCATCTGAAAAAGGATTTAATGCCGTAGGCGATTACCTATTTCAAGCACTCTCTCCGGCCGACTGGTTCGAACAGATTCACCACGCATTGAGTACGATTAGAGTCTACTTGCCCGTCGACGCACTAAGAGAAAACACAAACGAGTTTGACAAACTGATAAAATCTTTGTGCAACCTCTTAGAGCCTTTACACGGCTCTGCCGGCTTCGGCATTCAGAACTGCCATGAGCACCAAAATTACCAGCATACCGAGTACGAAATTTTGGCTAACTATCGAGGCGTGGATCTTAGCCTGCTCATCGCTAATGAACACTGGCGATCAGGTTACTCCGGGCTCAATTGGTACACCTACATCAATAGTGACTGGATCAAAAATCTTACCAGTGAAAAGCCATTAACAGAACTCCTCAATGACACTCGAATCACAATTACACAAGAAACATCCACAACCATAATTAAAGCTGGACACTGGCCTGTTTTAGGAAAGCTGGACATCGACCCTCTTCCTGAGCTTTATGTTAAAGTAAATAAAATAATTGAACCACTTAGAACCACCAATATTGGCTCTTTGCATTACGGCTCTATTGCAGGTGAAATTCGTTTTAATGTTCGCACGAGCAACTTATGGATGCACCGCTTCGATCTTCCTCCAGGCCGCAGTGCGCCGACGACACCAAGACAGTACTATCGCTACTCAGCCGCGGAAGTGAATAAAATCGAAGAGGAGCGTTTGATGTTAGATACCCTACTCAACAGCAGTCCTCCCCATCGGGAATAAGCCTTCCAATATGCCTGGTATAATTTTAGTCGGTCACCTGCACATTTGCCCACTTTGCGGCCCCACAAAGGTCAGCAGCGGGACGAAATTTTTCACTATCAATAGCCGCCCAGTTGCTTGCGTGGGTGACCGTCTTGACTGTGGTGCAGTGATCATAAGTGGCTCATTATCAATGACAGTCAGAATATCTTAACGATCACCTCCACCAAAGCCCTTGACACTTACCCTGAACTAACCAAATGCGTAGCAAAACCGCCTGTGGCGCCAGCCTGATCGCCAGCGCTTCCCACGGCAGCGTCCATCGTTGAATCGATCAAACCCAAGTAGAGTGCCTTTGGGTCGTGACGGGCCTCGTATTTCTCGAAGCCCCACCCCCGAGGCCTCCCAAGCGTCCTGAACCCGGCGTGTGCTATACCCCCCTTCGTTATGGCACCCGAAACATCAACTCAGGCGCCGCTCTTTCAGCAACTTCACGAACATGCTCAAACTCCGCGAAACCGCGCCCCGCCGCCACACCAGCCACGTCTTCAAATAGCGAAAATCCTCCGACATCGGCCAGGCGCTCACCGTGCTGCAACCCGGCATGTTGTCGAGCATGCTGCGCGGCATCATGGCCAGCCCCGCCCCGGCGCTCACGCAGGCCAGCATCCCGTGATAAGACTCCATCTCATGGATCTTGCCCGGCACGGCCTGGTCCTGCACAAACCAGTTCTCGAAATGATGGCGGTACGAGCAGTTGGCGCGAAACGCGTAGATGCTCTCGCCGTTGACGTCCTGGGCACGGGTTACCGGTGCATGGTTGAGGGGCGCGATGACCATCATCTCTTCCTCGAACACCGGCATGCCCTCCAGGGTTGGATGCAGCAGCGGCCCGTCGACGAACGCCGCGACCAGGCGCCCGGACAACACCCCTTCGAGCATGGTCCCGGAAGGCCCGGTCGAGAGGTCGAGGTCGACCTTGGGGTAGCGCTGGTTGTACGCCGCCAGCAAGGCAGGAATACGCACTGCCGCGGTGCTTTCCAGCGAGCCCAGGGCAAAGGTGCCCTGCGGGTCCTCGCCCGCCACGGTCAACCGCGCCTCGTGCACCAGGTCGAGAATGCGCCGGGTGTACTCGAGAAAGTTCCAACCCGCCGGCGACAGGCGCAGGCGGCTTTTCTCGCGGATGAACAGCTCTACGCCCAGGTCTTCTTCCAACTGCTTGATGCGCGTGGTCAGGTTCGAGGGCACCCGATGGATATGCTGCGCGGCAGCGCTGATGCTGCCCTGCTCGGCCACTGCCTTGAAGATCTCCAGTTGCACCAGGTCCACAGTCATTCTCCAAACGTGAATGTTTCGCTCATTATTATTCAGTTTTCATTAAAACCCTACACCACTAGTCTGGCGTCACTGATTAACAACAACGAGAGTGTCCGCCATGAGCGCGATCAGCAGCCTGACCCATGCCATCTCCCTCGACCCGCACAGCGGCGAGCAGATTGGCGCCTACCCCTTCGATACCGACGCCGCACTGGAAGCGGCGCTGCAACGTGCCAAGGTGGGCTATGGGCAATGGCGGCTGGTGTCGCTGGGTCAACGCAGCGAGTACCTGCTTGCCCTGGCCAGCACCCTCGAAGCCAAGGCCGAAGCCTTTGCGCAGATGATCAGCCGTGAAATCGGCAAGCCGATCACGCAGG
The DNA here is from genome assembly GCF_014269105.1 of Pseudomonas sp. SWRI77. NCBI lineage: Bacteria > Pseudomonadati > Pseudomonadota > Gammaproteobacteria > Pseudomonadales > Pseudomonadaceae > Pseudomonas > Pseudomonas sp. SWRI77. The sequence goes on from NZ_JABWRV010000017.1 coordinate 5,889, forward strand.
CCCGTGGCGAAGTGAGCAAGTGCGTGGGGCTGTGCCGCTGGTATGCCGAGCACGGCCCAGCCATGCTGGCAGCAGAGCCGACGCAGATCGAGAAAGCCCGCATCGAGTACCGCCCGCTGGGGCCGATCCTGGCCGTGATGCCGTGGAACTTCCCGGTCTGGCAGGTGCTGCGCGGCGCTGTGCCGGCGATCCTCGCCGGTAACACCTACGTGCTCAAGCATGCCCCGAACGTCATGGGCAGCGCTTACCTGTTGGGTGAACTGTTCAAGGATGCCGGCCTGCCGGAGGGCGTCTTCGAAGTGCTGAACGTGACGCCGGACGGTGTCACCCGCGCCATCAACGACCCACGCATTGCCGCCGTGACCCTGACCGGCAGCGTGCGCGCTGGCATGGCGATTGGTGCACAAGCCGGGGCCGCGCTGAAGAAGTGCGTGCTGGAGCTGGGCGGGTCCGACCCGTTCATCGTGCTGGCCGACGCCGACCTGGATGCCGCAGTCAAGGCGGCTGTCATTGGTCGCTACCAGAACACCGGCCAGGTCTGCGCCGCGGCCAAGCGCCTTATTGTCGAAGAGAGCATCGTTGAAGCCTTCACCCGCAAGTTCGTTGAAGCGACGCGCGCGCTGAAAGTCGGCAACCCGCTGGAAGACGACACCTACATCGGCCCGATGGCCCGCTATGACCTGCGCGACGAACTCGATGGCCAGGTCCAGGCGACCCTTGCCGAAGGCGCTACCCTGCTGCTGGGTGGCAACAAGGTCGACGGCGTGGGCAACTTCTACGCACCGACCGTGTTTGCCAACGTCACCCCTGAGATGACCGCGTTCAAGCAGGAGCTGTTCGGGCCCGTGGCCGCGATCATCACGGCGCAAGATGCCGACCATGCGGTGGCATTGGCCAACGACAGCGAGTTCGGCCTGGCCGCGACTATCTACACGGCTGACTATGCACTGGCTGAACGCATGACCGCGGCACTGGATACCGGTGGCGTGTTCATCAACGGCTACTGCGCATCCGACCCACGCGTCGCCTTTGGTGGCGTGAAGAAGAGTGGTTTTGGCCGTGAGCTGTCGCACTTTGGTGTACGCGAGTTCACCAACGCACAAACGGTGTGGCTGGACCGTAACTGACCGGTGCATTGGGGCCGCCTTGCGGCCCCAATCACTTCAATCCCTGACCTGGTCTTTCACCCAGTCCAGCATCCCACCTGGCACGATCAGCTCATGCCGTGCCCGCGAACAGGCGGTATACAGGCCCGCCAGCATCCGTGCACGTTCGTTGCGATTGCCCGCCACCACCGGCGTGACCATCAGCTCCGGTGACACCATCACCCGGGCGAACTCCATGTTCTTCACGTCGCTCACCCGCCCCAGGAACAGCTTGGGCGCCTTGTCCCAGCGATAACGGCTCTTGGCCTTGGCAAAATGCTCTGGCGTATAGCCCTTGCGCAGCATGTTGGCCACCGCCACGAAGGCCTTGTCATCGCCCTTGTCCTGCTCCAGCGCCTGCCAGCTGGCATAGCGGAACAACATGGGGTGGCGCGGCCGGGTGCCAAACCGGTACAGCTCGATGCAGTCCTCGACGAAAAGCTCGAAATCCTTGCGTGCGCTCTTCAGCAGCACGAAGGGCACGCCTTGGTGAGTGAGGCGCTGGAACCAGCCAAACAGCCCCCATTCATCATCGACGATCAACGCCGTGGGCTGTTCCGGCACCGTGACGGTGTCGAAGAAGCTGACCCGGGTGTAGTGTTCGGCACTGCCACTGAAAGCGGCCTGTATCTTGGCCGGGTGCGCCTGGATCAACGGGTTGAGCACGTTGTCCATCGCCGGCCCGGCGCGCAGCGAATGGTCGATGTAGCGCTGACGGATAAAGCCGCCATGGTGCGGGCTCAGGCCGTTGAGGTTCTGCAGCTCGTCGCCCAGGGTGATGACCGATTGCGGGCTTCGGTCCAGCACGGCGAGCATCGGCGCCGAAAGCTCGTGGGCCTCGTCGACGATGATGTGGGTGTAACGGCTGTCGATCACGTCCTGCGTCAACGACAGCAGTTTGACCCGGTGGTAATCACGCACCGGCAGCTGGATTTCCCGCGTTGATGGGCGGATCAGCTCCTGCCAGTACAAGCGCGCCTTCTCCAGCAGCACTTCCTGGTCCAGCGGCGAGGTGCCGGGCCCAGCCCAGGGCAAATGGTGCAACTGCAACTGGGCATCGCCGGTTCGGCAAAAACTGCGCACGGCCTTGATACACAAGGCCACGACATCGCGGGCGTCAAGCGGGCCGATATCGGGGATATTCAACCACTTCACCACCTGCGCTTCCTGCGGGCGCCAGGACAGCTTGGTGCGATACGGGTCGCGCAGGCGCCAACCATTACTGGTGAGGTCACGGTTGAGGAGTTCGTCTGCCAACTGCCCAAAGGTCAGCGCGGTGTAGGCCTGGGCATCCTTGACGCGTGCCTGCAATGCGCGCAGTTGGCCCTCGGTCAAGGCCAGCAGCAGCGTGCGCTGGGGGTCGAGCAAGCGGGCGAACTGGTGGATCAGGAAGGTCTTGCCGGTGCCGGCGAAACCTTGCACCGCAACAGACTCGTCGACGCCGGAGAGAAACTCTCGCAGCAGGCGGTTTTGTTGATCACTCAACAAAAGGTCACTGGCCAATGAGGGCAGGTAGACCGGGTGCAGCGGCGTGACCTGCTGCCGGTAGCTGTCGGCAAAGCGGAAATTCCACTGGCCTTCGGCATCGAGCAAGGCGTCGCTGTCGTACTCGACCTCGCTGGCCAGCAGGCCGATGCCATTCTCACCCAGCATGCCCAGCCCCATGGCGAACGCCTCGCGGTCGAAGTGCTGCGCCACCTGGCCCTGAAAGCGGCCCGGTGCGGCGGTTTCGACTTCGCTGGCGATGCGCACGATTTCGGCAAAGCGCCGTTCCTGCGCATCTGCCGTCGCGGTGGCCGGCTGGCGCGGCAGGTTCTGCACGAACAGCACTGCGGCCGCCTGCACAACACTGGCGGTTAAGAAAAAGTCGCTGGCAGCAGGTTCGCTGGCGAGACGGTCGGCTAGGTCACTGGGCAACGGCAGGTAGAACATCGGGACCTCGGGTGGGAACAGCCCGGCACGATAACAACTTTCCGAAGGGTGTGCTGGGTTCAGTGTTGCCCTCAGCCCCTGCCCCGCTTCAGCGTTTCACTCGGCAACTCGCGGAACAACTGCCGGTAGCTTTCGGAAAACCGCCCCAGGTGCCAGAACGACCAGCGCATCGCCACCTCGGCCACCGTGACATCGGCCTGGCGCAGCAGGTCTCGGCGCGCACCGTTGAGCCGGCGCAAGCGCAGCCAGTGCGCCGGCGGCATACCGGTGAACGCCTTGAACGCCTGTTGCAACTGGCGCAGGGAAACACCGGCCACGTCGGCCAGCGCCATCAAATTGAGCGTTTCTTCGGGGCAGTCCGCCGCCCACTCACTGACCCGGCGCATGATCTCGCGCGCTTCACTTCGCCTGCCCAGCGCGCCACCGTCCAGGCGCTGGCAGGCACTGTCGAGAATGAACAGGCAGTCTTCCAGCAGTTGCTCGGCCAGCGCCTGCCCCTGCAGCGGGCAATCGGCATGGCCCAGGCGGGTCAGGGTGGCGCTCAGCCAACTGCCGAACAACGCGTTCTGGCCACTGCCCAACGGCACCATGAACAGCCCGTCCAGGCGCTGGGTATCGAGACCATGACGGGCCAGGAACGCCTGGTCGAACACCACCGCCACCTCTTCGTAGTTTTCCGGGGTGATCCAGATATTACGGCTCTGCTCGTTGAGCAGGTAAAGGCTGTTCTCCGTACGGTCGAAGCAGAACGCCAGCGAACCGCTCGGGGGGCGGAAGAATTGCTCGACACGGGTGTTGAGACGCTCTTCATACACCTCCACGCCATCCAGCCCCAGGCAGCGCAGTTCGCCGCTGAAGTGCCCCGGCGACATTTGCCGGTACTGCTGTTGCCAGCCTGGGGTGGCACGCACCTGCTCGGTGACATCGGTGGTGTGGAAAGCCTGGACCTGCAAGGCATTGGGCGTTGTCACGCATCGTCCTGTTGCACTCTTTTGGTGCATTGATTGCCGGAGAAAGTGGATAGATTGCCCTGGGGGCTGCGACCAAGATAGTCCCCAGCGCGTCACCTGGGAAGCCACCGGCTCCCGCCGCGCACACAAAAACCCAACCAAGAGGTCTGTATGAACGCCCCCTTCGATCAGCTGTCCACCTGGCTGAAAGAACACCGGATCACCGAAGTCGAATGCGTGATCAGCGACCTGACCGGCATCGCCCGCGGCAAGATCGCGCCGACCGCCAAGTTTCTGCATGAGCGCGGCATGCGCCTACCCGAAAGCGTGCTGCTGCAGACGGTCACCGGCGACTACGTTGACGACGACATCTACTACAGCCTGCTCGATGCCGCCGACATCGACATGATCTGCCGCCCTGACCCGGCTGCGGTGTACCAGATCCCCTGGGCGATCGAGCCGACCGCGATCGTCATTCACGACACCTTCGACAAGCAAGGCAACCCCATCGAGCTGTCACCGCGCAACGTGTTGAAGAAGGTGCTCAAGCTTTACGCCGACCAAGGCTGGCAGCCGATCGTCGCGCCGGAGATGGAGTTCTACCTGACCAAGCGCTGCGAAGACCCGGACCTGCCACTGCAGGTACCGTTGGGCCGCTCCGGGCGCGCTGAAAGCGGTCGCCAGTCGTTCTCGATCGACGCCGCCAACGAATTCGACCCGCTGTTCGAAGACGTTTATGACTGGTGCGAACTGCAGGGCCTGGACCTGGACACGCTGATCCACGAGGACGGCCCGGCGCAGATGGAAATCAACTTCCGCCACGGCGATGCCCTGGACCTGGCCGACCAGATCACCGTGTTCAAGCGCACCATGCGCGAGGCGGCGCTCAAGCACAACGTTGCAGCTACCTTCATGGCCAAGCCGATTACCGATGAACCTGGCAGCGCCATGCACCTGCACCAGAGTGTGGTCGACATCGCCACTGGCAAGCCGGTGTTCGCCAATGAAGACGGCAGCATGAGCGAGCTGTTCCTGCACCATATCGGCGGTTTGCAGAAGTACATCCCCAAGCTGCTGCCGATGTTCGCGCCAAACGTCAACTCGTTCCGCCGCTTCCTGCCGGACACCTCGGCACCGGTCAACGTCGAGTGGGGCGAAGAGAACCGCACGGCCGGGCTGCGGGTGCCGACCTCAAGCCCCGAGGCGATGCGTGTCGAGAACCGCCTGCCGGGCGCCGATGCCAACCCGTACCTGGCCATCGCCGCGAGCCTGCTGTGCGGCTACCTGGGCATGATCGAGAAGATCAACCCGAGCGCGCCGGTGCAGGGCCGGGCTTATGAGCGACGCAACCTGCGCCTGCCAATCACCATCGAAGATGCCCTGCAGCACATGGAAGACTGCGAGACCGTGCAGCAATACCTGGGCAAGCAATTCGTCCAGGGCTATGTCGCGGTCAAGCGTGCCGAGCACGAGAACTACAAACGGGTGATCAGCTCCTGGGAGCGTGAATTCCTGATGCTCAGCGTTTGATTTGCCCGGGGCGCGCGGCGCCCCGCCTCCATCGAAACCGAGAACAAAACCAACGAGGTGTCGACATGCGTCATCTGCAATCCCTGGTTCCTGCTGCATTCACTTTGCTGTTCGGCGCTGCCGCCCAAGCTGCACCGACCGTCAGCGTGTACAACTGGACCGACTACATCGGTGACACCACACTGGCCGACTTCCAGGCCAGCAGTGGGGTCAAGGTGGTCTATGACGTGTTCGACTCCAATGAAACCCTGGAGGGCAAACTGTTGGCCGGTCGCACCGGCTACGACGTGGTCGTGCCTTCCAACCACTTTCTCGCTCGCCAGGCCCAGGCCGGGGCCTTTTTACCGCTGGACCGCAGCAAGCTGCCCAACTGGAAGCACCTTGACCCAAAGCTGCTCAAGCAGCTTGAGCAGAACGACCCCGGCAACCAGTACGCAGTGCCCTACCTGTGGGGCACCAACGGCATCGGCTACAACGTCGACAAGGTCAAGGTCGCACTGGGCATCGACCACATCGACTCCTGGGCGGTGCTGTTCGAGCCCGAGAACCTGAAAAAACTCAAGCAGTGTGGCGTGGCCTTCATGGACTCGCCCGACGAGTTGTTCCCGGCGATCCTCAACTACCTGGGCATGGACCCACGTAGCGAAAACCCTGCGGACTACGCCAAGGCAGAAGCCCGCCTGCTCCAATTGCGCCCTTACATCACCTACTTCCACTCCTCAAAATATGTCTCGGACCTGGCCAACGGCGATGTCTGCGTGGCCTTCGGTTACTCCGGCGACGTGTTCCAGGCCGCCAACCGCGCGGTGGAAGCGAACAACGGCGTCAAGGTTGCCTACAGCATTCCCAAGGAAGGCAGCAACTTGTGGTTCGACCTGCTGGCTATCCCCAAGGACGCCGCCAACCCGGACCAGGCCCTGGCGTTCATCAACTACCTGCTCGAGCCGCAGGTGATCGCCAAGGTCAGCACCACGGTCGGCTATGCCAATGCCAACCCCGACGCCCAGGCCTACATGGACAAAGCCCTGGTGCAAAACCCCGAGGTCTATCCGCCCCAGCACGTGCTGGACAAGCTGTACATCTCCAGCACGCCCAGCCCCAAGATCATGCGCGTGATGACCCGCTCCTGGAGCAAGATCAAGTCCAACCGCTGAGCCGAGAACACCCATGCCTTTCGATACCCTGCACACCGCTTCGTATTATGCCGCCACGGCACGCCACACGGCGCCCTACCCCAGCCTGGACGGCGAACTGACGGCCGATGTCTGCGTGGTCGGCGGCGGCCTCACTGGGGTCAATACCGCGCTCGAACTTGCCGAACGGGGGCTGTCGGTGATCTTGCTCGAAGCCCGGCGCATCGGTTGGGGCGCCAGCGGGCGTAACGGTGGCCAACTGATCCGCGGCATCGGCCATGACGTCAGTGGTTTTGCCCGTTATGTCGGCCAGGATGGCGTGCGTTACCTGCAACAGGCTGGCATCGATTCGGTGGCCTTGGTGGCCGGGCGCATCGCGCAATACGGTATTGCCTGTGACCTGCGCTGGGGCTTCTGCGAACTGGCCAACACTCCCGCCCAGTTTGCCGCCTTCAAGGCCGAACAGGACGACCTCGCCGCGCTGGGTTATCGGCACGAAACACGCCTGGTCAGCCCCGAGCATATGCACCAGGTCGTCGCCAGCGACCAGTACGCCGGTGGCCTGGTGGACATGGGTTCGGGCCATCTGCACCCACTGGACCTGGTGCAGGGCGAGGCGCGCGCGGCTGCAGGCCTTGGCGTGCGCATCTTCGAGCAGAGCCCGGTACTGCGCATCGAGCATGGCCCCACCGTGACCCTGCACACCGCCCACGGCACGGTCAGGGCACACAGCCTGGTGCTGGGCTGCAACGCGCATCTCGATGAACTGGAGCCGCGCCTTAGTGGCAAGGTGCTGCCAGCCGGCAGCTATGTGGTGGCCACCCAGCCGTTGTCAGAGGCGCTCGCCAGTAGCCTGATCCCGCAGAACATGGCGCTGTGCGACCAGAAGGTCGGCCTGGACTACTACCGCCTCACCGCTGACCGCCGTCTGTTGTTCGGGGGTGCCTGCCATTATTCCGGGCGCGACCCCAAGGACATTGCCGCCTACATGCGGCCGAAGGTACTCAAGGTGTTCCCGCAGCTGGCCGAGGTACGCATCGATTACCAATGGGGCGGCATGATCGGCATTACGGCCAACCGCTTCCCCCAGGTCGGGCGGCTGAGCCAGCACCCGAACGTCTACTATGCCCAGGGCTATTCGGGGCATGGGTTGAACGTGACCCACTGGACGGCCAAACTGCTCGCCGAAGGCATTGCCGTGGGCCACAGCCAAGGGCTGGATGTGTTCAGTGCGGTACCGCACCTGACCTTCCCGGGCGGCAAGGCGCTGCGTTCACCGCTGCTGGCGTTGGGGATGTTGTGGTATCGGTTGCGCGAGGTGCTGGGGTAAGCGCTGCCTCTGCGCCCTCATCATGCAAGCCTGTGTGATGAGGGCACACCAATGTAGAACCTGAAGAATATTCGCTAACTTACTGATTTATAAGGCAAGCAAGGCAAGACCATTTAGTACAAAGCACTTAAAGAATCGCTTGTAAGCCTTTGCATTGTATGATGTTTAGCAATTTAAGCGCCGGCCCTGCAGGGCGCGTCTCCCCCTGCTCCCATTTTCGAACTGTCGAAACACTCGTGTGCAGATGCATGGCGAACACCGGCTGGCTGAAGTTGAGTGCCTCACGCAAATGTCGGATGTCCAACCGTAGCGTAGGAAGTTTCAGTGTTATGCGCCGAGTTGCCGGGATTCATGCCAGTTGAACGGCGGCCAAGCCCTGGCACAGCATACCGCCACCGCCTTTCGAGATTGCCCCTGACCACTGGCCAACTCCCCCGCACCTGCTAGCGTTGTTCTGGCCGACCCCTCATGGATGCATCACGATCATGAAATCACTGCCTCGCATCACCCTGTTATGCGCAGCTTTGCTTGCCGTCGCGGCCTGCTCCAGCAACCGCGTGGACCCCAGCGACTACTCCGGCTTCCTGAAGGACTACAGCCGCCTGCAACCCGCTGAAAGCCCTTCTGGCGCACCGGTGATGCGCTGGATGGACCCCAAGGTCAACGTCAATCAGTACAGCCAGGTGTTCATCGAGCCCAGTCAGTTCTACCCCAAACCGCAACCGACAGCCGTCATCTCGGCGCAGACGCTGCAGGAGATCAGCCGTTACTTCAACGAAGCGATGCGCCGTGAACTGGGCAGTGTACTGACCCTGGCCAAGGCCCCCGGCCCGGGCACCATCGTCGTACGCCCGGCGATTACCGCAGTCTCCACCAGCAACGAGGGTTTCAAGGCCTACGAAGTGATCCCGATTGCGCTGATCTCGGCAGGCGTGAATACCGCCATGGGCGGCCGTGACCAAGACGTAGATGTCGGTGTCGAGGCAGCCTTCCTCGACGGCGCCAGCCAGAAGGTGCTCGCTCAGGTGGTGCGCAAGGGCGCAGGCAAGGAGCTAGAGAACGACACCCAGAAGCTGACCCTGGATGACGTCAAGCCCGTGCTGGACGGCTGGGCCAAGGACATGCGCGCAAGCTTTGTAGCGCTGAAACAGAAAAGCCGCTAACCAGACCCGGGGCCGCAAAGCGGCCCCGGGCAGGGTGAATCAGCACTCGACATAGGCGACAGCCAGGCCGCCGCGCGAGGTTTCCTTGTAGTTGGCATGCATGTCCGCACCGGTGTCGCGCAAGGTGCGGATAACCTGATCGAGCGAGATGAAGTGCTCGCCATCGCCGCGCAGGGCCATCTGCACCGCGTTGATTGCCTTGACCGCAGCAATCGCGTTGCGCTCGATGCACGGCACCTGCACCAGCCCGCCGACCGGGTCGCAGGTCAGGCCCAAGTTGTGCTCCAGGGCAATCTCGGCGGCATTTTCCAGTTGCGGTGGCGTGGCACCGAGCACTTCGGCAAGGCCAGCCGCCGCCATCGAGCACGCCGACCCCACTTCGCCCTGGCAACCGACTTCGGCACCGGAAATCGAAGCGTTGGTCTTGCACAGGATGCCGACTGCGGCCGCTGCAAGCAGGAACCTCACCACATCGTCATCGCAGGCATCCGGGTTGAACTTCATGTAGTAGTGCAGCACGGCCGGGATGATGCCTGCCGCACCGTTGGTGGGCGCCGTCACCATGCGCCCGCCGGCGGCGTTTTCTTCGTTTACCGCCAGGGCAAACAGGTTGACCCACTCCATGGCGCTGAGGGTCGAACCGATCACGTTCGGTTTGCCCAGCTCCTGCAGGCTGCGGTGCAGTCGTGCGGCGCGGCGCTTGACCTTCAGGCCACCTGGCAGGATGCCCTCATTGCGCAGGCCATTTTCGACGCACTCACCCATTACTGCCCAAATGCGCAGCAGCCCTTCGCGCACCTCGGCTTCCGTGCGCCAGGCACATTCGTTGGCCATCATCAGTTGCGCGACACTCAATCGGTGCGCCTCGCACAGCGCCAGTAACTCAGCCGCGCTGGCAAACGGATACGGCTGATCGACCGAATTCGCTTCACTCTGCGGGGCATCGACCTCAGCCTGCTCGACGATGAAACCGCCACCCACCGAATAGTACGTCTGGCTGAACAGGCTGCTCTGCCCGCCCAGCGCTTCAAGGGTCATGGCGTTCGGGTGATATGGCAGGCTTTCGTCCAGCAGCCGCATGTCGCGGGTGTAGTTGAACGCCAGCGGGTGGCTACCATCGAGCATCAGCCATTGCTCCTGCATCAGCTGGTCGATCCGCGGCTCGATGGTGGCGGGGTCGATCCGGTCCGGCCACTGGCCCATCAGCCCGAGCAGGCATGCACGGTCGGTGGCGTGGCCAACCCCGGTGGCCGACAGCGAGCCATACAGCCGCACCTCGACGCGCGTCACCTGGGCCAGCAAACCGCGCTCGCGCAGGGCCTGGGCAAAGGTCGCCGCCGCCCGCATCGGGCCCACGGTATGGGAGCTCGAAGGGCCGATGCCGATTTTGAAGAGGTCGAAAACACTGATAGCCATACTAATGCCTGACCGGGCTGGACAGAAACGCCCATGCACGGTTCACTGAGAAAATTGAACGCTACTGCGAAGTTGAGCGATACTGACCTGCTGCGGCAAGGATGACCAACGAAACCTCCTAAGCAAGGCTTTAGTAGTACTAAACGATGAGACGACAACTCAATGGCCAGATGTTCGTCTGGCTGCATGTGTTCTCCTGTGCGGCCCGGCATTTGTCATTTACCCGCTGCGCCGAAGAACTGCACATCACACCGGGCGCAGTCAGCCAGCAGATGCGCCAGCTGGAGGAACGACTGGGCTATCGCCTGTTCCTGCGGCGCGCCCGCGGGGTCGAGCTGAGCGCCGAAGGGCAACGCCTGGCCCAGACAGTGGCCGAGGCCTATGGCAGCATCGAGGCCGAGCTGCTGCGCCTGGACGCCGGTGAGATCCGCGGCACCTTGCGCCTGCGTTCTATTCCGTCATTTCTGGCCAAATGGCTGACGCCACGTTTGCCGCGCTTTCAGCAGCGCTACCCGGACATCGAGTTGCGGCTGGTGGCCGAAGACAGCGCACAGGCACTGCACCCGGGGGACTTCGACCTGGCCATCGACCTGAACGATGGCAGTTACCCGGGCATGCTGTCGACGCCGTTGCTGGACGAGCAGATCTTCCCGGTCTGCTCGCCCACGCTGCTGCGTGGCCGACCACCGCTGCACGGGCCGGCTGACCTTGCGCATTACCCCTTGCTGCATGACATCACCGCCTGGCGAGGGGCCTCCGAGTACGCTGAATGGGAGTTCTACCTGGAAGGTATCGGCGCGGGCGGCCTCGATGTACGGCGGGGGCATACCTTCAACCGCAACCACCTGACCATCGAGGCGGCGATTGCCGGGGTTGGCGTGGCAATCGCCCGGCGCACCCTGCTCAACGATGAACTGGAACGGGGGGCGCTGATCGTGCCGTTCGGGTTAGCGATCGCCAATCACAAACGCTATGTGGTGCATTACCCGCCCGGCGGGCTGACCCAGCCCGGCGCCCGCGCGGTGCATGATTGGCTGGTGGAAGAGGCTCGTGGGTTCAGGGAACTGCACCCGCTGGCGTGAGGGTCGACAGCGTCGGGCTAGTAGGCCTGCTTGCCGGTAAAGGCATTGAGCGTGCGGACCAAAATGACAAAGTCGAGCCACAACGACCAATTGTTGATGTACTCGATGTCCGAGTCGACCCGCTGGATCATCTGCTCAATGTCTTTGGTTTCACCCCGGAAGCCCCTGACCTGCGCCAGGCCGGTCATGCCGGGTTTGATATTGTGCCGCGCAAAGTAGTCGACAATGTCTTGCGAATACAGCGTATCGTGCTGAAGTGCATGGGGGCGCGGCCCCACCAACGACATTTCGCCGGTCAATACATTGAACAACTGCGGCAACTCGTCCAGGCTGGTCTTGCGAATAAAGGCGCCCACCCGGGTGAGCCTTGGGTCATTCTTCTGAGCCTGTTTGACAACGCCATTTTCCGGTTGATGAACATGCATGCTGCGGAACTTCCAGATGCGAAAGGATTCCCCCGTCCAGCCCATCCGTTCTTGCCTGAAGAAGACCGGGCCGCGACTGTCGATCTTGATCGCGATAGCCACCGCCAGCAGCACCGGTGAGGCACACAGTAAAATCAATGCGGCCAGCACCCGGTCTTCGAGGTTCTTCAGAAACAAACTCATGCCGGTCAAGGGTGTTTCCGACAAGGTCAATACCGGAATACCGGCAATTTCCCGCACACTGTGGTTAATCAAGCGCAACGAGAAGATATCCGGCACCCAGTTGACCGCAATGCACTTGTCGAGCAACTTCAAATACACATCGTTAATCACTTCGGAGCCACCCAGCGGGGTGACCAGGTACACCGTGCGAATGGCGTGCTTGGCGACAATCTCGTCAAGGTCGGTGACATGCCCGAGTACCGGCAGGCGCTGCTTTGCGTCGGCACTGCCCTGCTCAGCCGAATCATTGATCAGCACGCAACCCAGCACCCGTTCACCGAACCAGGGGTTGTTGCTGATCTTCTGGTGCAGGAAGTTGGCAAGGTCACCCGCTCCGATAATAAGCGCGTTGTCCAGGCGGGCGTGGGCGGTAAAGCGTTTTTGCAATTCACGCACCACCACATGTAAAAACAGCTGGGCAAAATAACCAAAGACAAACAACTGCACCACCAACAACCGCGAGTACGTCTCGCTTTGTTTGGTAAGAAATGCCATGACCACCAGAAAACAAAAGGTTGCCGACCACGCCTTGAACAACCTGAACGCCTTGATCGACAAGCCGACGTTGGTTCGATAAATTGCATAATGGTCGTAAATAACAGCCAGCGCACCAATTAACAACAGCAGCATGATCACATAATCAGAGGTAATGTGACCGAATTGATCATAGATCAAGTACCAGGCAACACCGGTTACTGCAATTCCATCTAGACCTGCCTGAATGGCGTTACTTACGCTGCTTCTTCGCTGAAGTAAGGAACGACTGCTTCTGGGTTCGAGAACCATTTCAGACCTCATTAATTTGAGCGTAGCAAGTGCCGTGCAGCTTACTCAATCAATCCATAACAGCCTTTGAAGTAGAATCTTGTATTCTGAATAGTCTTCGCCGCCCCCCAAGGCCGCTTGTTATCACTGTAGCAGTCGCTCGCCCACCCGGCGGGCGGAATCCGCCCTGCCATGGATTTTGGCCATTTCAGACGGCTCGCCTGGCCGAATCGTCAGATACGCCTGGGCGTATTACGGGCATCGAGCGTCTTCGCCTTGGTGCAGAACAGGGTTCGTATAAGGAACGCCGGGTTACCCACCACGTAACGCATGAACAGGCGTTTAGGCTCCTTCACCAAACGGAAGATCCACTCCCCGCCCAACCGGCGAAGCCAGGCCGGGGCCCGGCTGACCTTGCCGCCAAGAAAGTCCAGAATCGCCCCACCGCAGACGATCAGGCACGGCCCGCCACTGGCTACCAGCCTTTGGGCAAGCGCTTCCTGCTTGGGCATCCCCATGCCCAGCACGATCAGTTCCGGCTGCGTTGCCCGGGCAAGTTCAAGGTAAGTGGCCACATCGGCAAAACCATCGTGGACCGACACCGGCACCAGGCCGAAGCGGGCCTCGCTGCACTGCACCGCTTGGCCCAGAAACGGCTCTCGGGTACCCCAGAACGCAACTCGCCGCCCCTTGAACGCCGCCATCAGCTTGGGGATGAGGTCTGTACCATTCATGTTCAGCCCAGGGTCCAGCCCCAGGCGGCGATAAAGGATGGCCATGCCGGCCCCATCACGCAGCAGCACATCGGCAGAACACAGCGCCTTGCAGTAATCCGCATTACCCGCCACCAGGTTCATGCCATGGGCATTGACGAAACCCAGTACCGTCGGCGCCTCGGGCCGGCACAGTGCCTCAAGCAGGTGTTGCGCTTGCGCAGGGTCTCTGACTACCTGCAGTTTGCCGATAATCGTTTTCCAGCGGCTTTGCCATTCGCTCATCAGCTGTCATCCCGTTTCGAGCGCACCCATTCAACCTGGCGTTTGATCAAGAAACCCAGATACAAAGGGATCTTTCTCGCGGCGTAGAAAGGGGCGTAAAGCAACACCGAAAACGGGATCAGTTCCCGAGAGAAACGCCACCACGCCAGCAGCACCGCCACACCCAGCATTGCCAAGGCCGCCGTGGCGATCCACGCCGGTGCGGTGATACCGAACAGCAGCGCGGCCAGCCAGCACACGCCTACCACCACTATCAAGGCCAGTACCAGCAACGCCAACGGCGGGACCATCAGGTCCAGGGCCATGGCCAGCAGCGGCCAATTGCGCCGCGCGAGCGCGCCCACCAGCAAGCTAGGCACTTGGGCCACGATCACCCCCAGGTGGCCATGCTCCCAGCGGGTGCGCTGGCTGCTCAAGCCTTCCTGGCTGAGTGGGAACTGGCTGGTGACCTGCGCGAGAGGGCAAAACAGCGGTGGCTTGCCGGCCCTGCACAAATCCAGGCCCAGCTTCAAGTCTTCGACGAGGTGCCCATTGGCCAAATCGACCGCTGCCAGGTCCCGCCAGGAGAATGCCATGCCCGCCCCCATCAGCTGACAAGGCCAGCCCAGGCGTGCCCACCCTCGCGGGCGCACCAGGTTCTTCACCCGCCAGGCAAATTCGGCAATCTGCACTTTCAGGCCCGCGCCGGCGGGCGCATGCATCAGGTAGAGCGCCTGCACAGGCCGCGCAGCTTCAAGGCAGCGGCGTGCCAGCAGGTCAATGGCGCCCTCACCCACCAGGCAGTCGGCGTCGACGATGATCACCACCTCTGGCGGGTCCTGCGCCAGATGCCGCACACCGAAGTCCAGTGCATAGCCCTTGCCACGCAGTTGATCGTTGTGCCGCTCCACCACTTCAGCGCCCGCCCTGCGCGCCAACTGCGCGGTGTCGTCACTGCAATTGTCCGCCACCACCAGCAAACGGTCATGGGCCAGCATTTGCGGGCCGACGCTCGCCAGCGTCGACGCGATGATCGACGCCTCGTTATGCGCAGGCACCAGCACCGCCACGCGCGGGCGCCTGGCACCGGCTGCGGGCTGGGATCGTACAGGCAGGCAAGCCAGCAGCACCTGCGCGAACAACACCAACGATGGCAGCAGGATGGCAACCGTCACCAGGCCCAATAGCCACGCCAATAGGCTGATCATGCGCAGGCCTTGAAGTAGCTGGCCAACTTGGCGGCCTCGGTATCGATATCGTGGCGTTGCAGCACCCGCTCATACGCCGCCTCGCCCATGCGCTGCAACACATCGGCGGGTTGCGCCAGGCAATCGGCCATTGCCGCAGCCAGCTCCTCCACCGTGCCCGCCGGGAACAACCAGCCATTCTCGCCCTGGCGAACCAGCTCGGGGATGCCCGCCACATAAGTCGTCAGCACCGGCCGGCGCAACGCCATGGCCTCCATGATGACCACCGGCAAGCCCTCGGCGAAGCTGGGCAACACCAAGGCACGGGCCGCCAGAATTTCGTCCCGCACCTGGGCGCCGCTGATCCAGCCGGTTATCCGCACCTGTGCCTGCAAGCCATGGCGGGCGACCAGGGCTTCGATCTGCCCGCGCATCTCGCCATCCCCTGCCAATACCAGCTCGAATGCAACGCCTTGGGCGGCCAACAGGCGGGCCGCCTCGATCAGCAACAGTTGGCCCTTCTGTTCGCACAGGCGCCCCACGCACACCAGGCGTGGCGCCGAAGGTGCTGCAACAGCGGCGACGGCATGAAACTCGCGCTCCAGGCCACAATGCACCACCTTCACTTTCCCCCAGTGCTCATGGGCCACCCAGCGGAACAACTGGCTGCGCCCGTAAGAGCTGACCGCCGCGACAAACGCTGCGCGGCGCACCTTTTCGCCCACGTGCAGAAACTGCGGTTTATCGAATTCTTCCGGGCCGTGCACGGTAAAGCTGTAGCCAGGCCCGCCGAGTGCATGGGCCAGCATCACCACCTCGGTGGAGTTGGTGCCAAAGTGCGCGTGCACGTGCTTGGCGCCAAAGGCCTGCAACCAGAGCAAGACCTTGCACGCCTCTGCCAGGTACACCAGGTGATAAGGCCAGGCCCGGTCTGCGCGCTGGCCCATGCGCAAGGCCAGCCACAGGGTGGCGAAGAAGCGCCGGGGCTCGGCGCGCAGTACCTGCAGCGTCGGTGCCAACAACCCACCGATGCCGTCCTGCAGCACGTAGCGGGTCTTGTCCCGCTCGGCAATGTCCTCGGCGTCCTGCAGTTCGGCGTCCCAGCCCCGCAGGGCAATGCGCTGGATCTCCATGCCCTGGCGCTCCAGCGCCAGCATTTCGCGTCGAATGAAGCTATGGCTGACCTTCGGGTACTGGTTGATGAAGTAAGCAATGCGCATAGGAATCCAATTCAATGCCTGCGTAATGAACCCTGCCAACGGCAACCCGTTACTTCAGGCTGTCGATCGCCGGCGGCGGCCCCCCTGCCGATGCACGTTCAAGCACATCCCCCTTCATCCCTTGTAGCCCATGGTTGCGCTCGCTGCCTGACAATGCAGCTTCAACGCGGGAGAAAACGTCATCCAGCAAGGCATGACGCCGACGGTACATCGCCCGCTTCTTGGGCGCGATGTCGTCTGCAGCCCGCTTGGCCGCGGCCAAAGGCAGACTGAAAAAGTCCTCGCGCTCCGACGCTGTGGCGCCGTTTTCCTGCCAGATGACGTCGTAATGGGCGGCCAGGTCTTGCGCCTTGTCGGCGCCAAAATAGGGATGACGATGGTGGCGGTACGCATCGCCGACGGCGTAGATGCGCACTACCCCCAGTGCCCTGGCCATGCACTTGAAGGCTTCCAGCAGAAAACTTCTGGGGCGCAGGCCTTCGAAGTCCTTGGTCAGGTCCCTGTAGATGTTCAACGACGTTTCGCTGTCGATGCCTTTGTGAATGCCCTGGACGGCGCCAATGAACAGGCACAACTCACCGTGCTGACGGCACAGGGTGAACGCCAGTGACGCCACGCGCAGATCGCCCTGGAACAGGTTGAGCACCAGTTCACCTTCACGCTTGAACCAGATGGGCCGGTCCAGCAGCAGCGCGCACCCCTTCGAATAGGCTGACAGGTCACACAAGGCCAGGCTGTCGTCCCGGCCCAGCAGCAACAATTTCGGAAACCGCCTGGCCACCTCTTCGAAGTGCGACGCCACCACCCCAAGGCGCTCCTGCGCCTGCCAATTCTTGCTGATGTAGGGCCACTGCACGACGCCGATGCAATCCACCCCAAGCCTTGCGAAGCGGTCATCACCCAGCGCAGCCGACATGCGCTGCATGAACGCCTTCAGTGCGGGCCACTGCCTGGCGATCTCTACCGTCAGCTTGGCTTTGTTGTTCAAGGCCCGCAGCGAGTAGCCGGGTTGCAGGGTGAGCACACTTTTCACTATCGATCTGGCAATCATAGGGCTCTCATTTGTACTCGATCAACGCGGCCTTGCCGGCAGCGAACCGGTTCAACAGGAACTTTACCTGCCCAAGCATTTCAGGGAATTTGCCAAGCACCAGGAACACCGCCTGCAACCAGTTCTCGCGCCTCGACTTGCCACCGCGACGCGCCAGGCGCGCGGCCTGCAGCGGGTAGATCAGCAACAGCAGCAGCGCCCAGCCACCCAGCAGGCCACTGGCAAGCACTGTCGCCAGCGGGATACCCAAGCCCCACAGCCAGGCGCGACGAGACTCGCGCAACCAATGATGCTCTGGCGCGCCCCCATGCAAAAAAGCACCTTCGGCATAGGCATGGCCGGCCCGCAAACTGCGTCGCCACCACTGCCTGAAATGGGTCATGGCCGCATCGTGCAAGGTCATTTCAGCGGCCAGCCGCCAGATCTTCCAACCCTTGGCGCGCAAGCGCACGCACAACTCTGGCTCTTCGCCGGCAATCAGGTCCGGGCGGAACCCGCCCACTTGGGTGAACGCGTCGACACGCATCAATGCATCGCCACCACAGGCCTTGGCTTCACCGATGGGCGTGTCCCATTCCAGGTCGCACAGCCAATTGTAAATCGAGCGCTGGGGGAACCGTTCGCGGCGACGCCCGCACACCACCGCCACCTCAGGGTGCGCCTGCAGAAATGCCTGGGCGCTGGCCAACCAGCCTGGGTCCACCTCGCAATCACCGTCGACAAACTGCACGTAGCGCATCGATGGCAACAGCCGTTGCAGGCAAGCGAAGCCCTCGTTACGCGCCCGGGCTGCGGTGAACGGGCGGGCCATGTCGAGCGCCAGCACGTGCACGCCCAAAGCCTGCGCCATGGCCACGGAGCCGTCGCTAGAACCTGAGTCGACGTACACCACCTGGTCCGCACCGTGCGCCAACGAGCGCAGGCAGCGCTCCAGGCGCAGCCCCTCATTGCGGCCGATCACCACCACGCCGATACCTGTCTCCATGAGCCTCACTCGACCGGGCACGCCTGAGCTTCAGTTGGTTTTCGACGCTTGACGGTCGCGGGTACACCGACCGCCAGTGAGTCGTCGGGCACATCGATCAGCACCACGGCATTGGAGCCAATGGTCACGTTGTTGCCGATGCGGATATTGCCCAACACCTTGGCCCCTGCGCCGATATCGACGTTGTTGCCAAACACCGGCGCAATCGGCTCGTTGACGTTCTTCAGGCCCACCACCACACCGTTGCGAATACGGCAGTCATCGCCGAACCGGGCGTAGCCACTGATGACGATGCCGCCAAAATGGTCGATGACGAAGTTGCGGCCGATCACCACCTCGCAGGGCAATTCCACCCCGGTGATAATCTGCACGAACTTGAACAGGATCTTGTAGAGGATGGAGAACAGTTTGCGCAGCAGGGCCGGGCGCACACCATAGCGCCAGCGCCCAAAGCGATACACCAGCAGCACCCAGAACCCCTGGGCACCCCAATCACCACCGTGTGCACGCAAGTCCGCGCGGATATTCTCGAACATGGCTTCACCTACCGTGTGGGTTGGGTTGCGAACCGGGTCTTGAACAACAGCGACCAGGTGGTCTGGCAATGCCGCCAGCAGGCCCGTATCGCAGCGCGGCCCCTTCCCTTCAACAGCGCCTTGAGCGCCAGCACCAGGTCCCCTATGCACACCAGCAGCATGTGCAATGCCAGCCCGGCGACACCGTGGTGTTTGCGAAAGTACAGCAGCTCGCTCTCGATCTGGTAACTGGAGATCTGCCGGCTGGCCGCCTCCAGTTCGCTGACTGACTTGGAGCTTTCGCCGCCGATGTGCACCACCGTGGTATGGGGATAGAACACCACCTTCCAGCCCGCCTCCTTGACCCGCTTGCAGTGGTCAACTTCCTCGTAGTACAGAAAGTAGCGCGGGTCGAACAGGCCGACCTGGTCCAGCACTTCTCGACGGACCAGGTAGAAGCAACCGGGCAGCCAGTCGCACTCCCGTACCGAGCCATGGTCCCAGCTCATCTCGTCGACCATTTTCAAGCCAGGGAAAAACCGCCCCAGCCCGGTACGGCCGACAAACACGTTCAGGGGGGTTGGGAAGTAGCGGCAACTGGGTTGCAGGTCACCCTCGCGACCTTCCAGGCGCACACCCAGCACACCGCACTCAGGGTGGTTGTCCATGTACTCGATGGTTTTGGCCAGGGAGTCGGCCGCCACGAAAGCATCGGTGTTGAGCAGCAGCGCGTACTTGCCCTGCAGGTGCGCAAGCAACTGGTTGTTGGCACGGCCAAAACCGACGTTCTTCTTGTTGCTCAGCAACAGCGCCTCGGGGCACACCTTGGCCATGCGCTCTACAGAGTCATCGACCGAGGCATTGTCGACAACCAGGTAACTGGCGAGTTTTTCGCTATCGGCCTGGCGCAGCGCATCGAACATGGGCTGTAGCAAGGACGCGGTATTGAAATTGACCACCATGACATCGACGGGTTTTCTATCCATTGCTACCGTCCCCGAAGAAGTACTGCCGCCGTTGCGCAGCCAGGACCGGCTCGACCGCCGGGTCGAAGGCACCTTTGCGCTGTTTGACCATTTCGATCCAGGGGTAGCTTTCGCAGCGATCCTCGACCCTTTTGATCAGGGCCTCGGTGGTGCAGATGAACTTGGCCGGGTTGCCGCCGACCACGGTGCCGGGCAGCACGTCCTTGGTAACCACCGCACCGGCAGCCACGATCGAGTCGGGCCCGATGGTCACGCGGGGCATGACGATTGCGCCATGGCCGATGAAGCAGTTGTCCTTGATATCGATGTAGCCGACGGAATCGAGGTGTTTGCCGTAGCAGAGTTCGATCAGCGCGACCACGCCATCGTGCCCGATCAGGGTGCAATCCGAGAGCCCGACGTTATTGCCAATGCGCACCAGCGCAGGGTCAGTGACGTTGCACCCAGGGTTGATGTGAAAGTTGTTGCCTACCGAATGAAACTTGCCCCAGCGGGCCAGGTAGTTGCCCCACTCCCGTCCTGTAGGGTTACAGAACTTTTTGTATGTCGAGCCTCCACGCCCTGTGGAATTGACATAATACGTCAGTGCACTCCGTAGCCATCCATTCATTCTGCAAGCCTCGCAATCAAAGCGAATCTGGACTGTCCCTGAGGCGAATTCGGTCTCGTTCTTCTTGGTGCTGACCGCATCGCACTCAACCCATTTACAACGTGCGTTACACCGTGGCACCCGTAGCCGATTTCGATTTCTCATTGAGGTGGTCCGCCAGCCGCACGGCAAATTGCAACAACGGCATGGTCGGGTTCGAAGCACCGCCCTTGGCGAAGATACTGCTTCCCGCAACGTAGAGGTTCTGGGTGCCGAAGACTTTGCAGTCGGCATCGACCACACCGAACTCGGGTGACGCGGCCATGCGCGTGGTGCCCATATGGTGGGCATGCGGCGCCATCTTCAGCGGCACCGACGTGTCATACACGAAGTCGTTGAGCTTGACGTAGCCAAGGTCCATGTCGGCGAACTGCTTGGCCAGTTCAGTGCCAATGCACTTGATGGTGTGCCGGTCGGTGTCGCTCAACGCCCAATTGACGTTGACCTTGGCCACCCCCAGTTCATCCTTTTCATCCAGCAGCGATATGCGGCTTTGCCGGTTGGGGAACTGCTCGATCATCGTGCCGATCACGCCGTCGCCGGGGCAGCTGAACTTGGCGAAAAATTCGATTTTGCTGGCAACGCCCATGTCACAGGCGAGGTTCTCCAGAAAGTGTTTGACCTCGGCCGTGCGGCCATAGGTCTGTACATCCGAGAGCAATGCGGCAGTCACATTGCCTTTACCTGCCTGGTACTCCGCGACAAAGGCATCGGTGGTGTAGTACTGGCGCATCTCCTTGTCTTGGTCCGACTTCAGGATGAAGGTCCCCATGTCGATATTCAGGTGTTCCATGAAGCAACACCCAGTCAGCCCTTGCTTGTCGACGATACCGGCGGCCAGCAGGGTTTCACTGTTGAGCAATTGCCGGGCATTTTCGATGGCGCCGGCCGCCAGGATGAAGTGCCTGGCCTGCACGCGCTGCCGATGGCGGTCGTAGTCAGACACCACGGCGGCCATCACCTGGCCCGAGGCTTTGTCGAACTCAAGATCGACGCAGTTGCAATTGATGAACACATCCAGCCCCGCAGTCTCATTCAGCGCTGTTGCGTACTTCTGTGCAAAACGCGTCGGCGGGCTGAGCAGGAAGCGGTCAGGCTCGAACTCGCCGCCACTAAGGCCGGTGTTCATCGCATGAAATGCCGCGCCTGACGGCAGGTCGACGATCTCCATGGCCGCCGCCAGATAACCCTCGATTTCCGAGTACGGGATGGGCCAGCCGGGCAAGTCACCAGGCGGTGCAACGGCGAAATCCGAAGGGGTAAAAGGCCGGCAGCGCCCCGCCCAGTGATTGGACGTGCCGCCCAGATAACGCAGGCGTGTTTCCTCGGCGTACAACTCAAGGCCAGTCGACGTGCACTGGTACAGCCCTTGGGAATGCGGCGAATACTCGTGCCCGCCCCCTTCGGCCAGCATCACGTTCCACCCGGCAGCCGCCAACCGCAGCGCCAGGGTAATGCCTGCGGGGCCAGCCCCGATGATGCAAAAATCGTAGCCGTCACGCAGCGTTTTCTGCTGCTGATAGTCCTTGATCATGCTTGCTCGTTCCGGAAGTACTGCGACGGCAACACCCAGCCGTTGATTACCACGTAGCCGGTTTTTTCGACGGGTTTGCGTGCAACGTCTGCGCCCCCGCCAAACACGGCGCCGCCAACGCCCAGCAAGACACAGCTCTGAAGAAAGCCCCTACGACCCAAAAGCGCAGTACACAACGTAAGCTTCCCCATGATCCCGACCTATCTCGATGAAGTGTTCAAAAGTCAGTCACTCGACCGCCCCGACGTTGAAACATCGCTCGCCAGACGGCGGCGTTACAGCCAGTTGAACAAACGGGTCGCCAGCAGGCCGCAGAGCGCGCCCACCGCCAGCATCGGCAAGACCACCAGCTCGCGCTTGATGCTGAAGATATCAAGCTTGCAGTTGACGTAGACAATCAACAGCAGCGTCGGGAAGGTATGCAGGGCAACCCCCCAGATTGCATAGTTCACCCCGCCAATGGCCAGCAGCAGTGGCAACAACGCCCATAACGAGACTAGCCGGATGATGTTGTCCATGGCCTGGTACTTGGTCAGGCCCAGGGCAATCCATATCTGGTGTGCCAAGGTATAGCGCAATGTGAAGAAGGACAGCGACAGAATGGCTAGGATCGTACCTGCCTCGGTGTAACGCGCGTCGTACATCCAGCCGATCAGCAACGGGCTGGCGGTCAGGAACACCCCGCAGGCAAACAGCATGGCCAGGTCGACCAGCAACCTGAAACGGTAGTACAGGGCCTTCAGGCGCTCTTTGTCACCTTCCCGGGCGGCTTCGCTGAAGGCCGGCAGCGCGACCGACCCCACCAGTTTCAGCAACCCGGTCTGCACAGACCCGAGGATCAGCACGGCAATGGAATACACACCCAATTGCCCCGCCGTCATGCTGGCGCCAAACCAGATGCGGTCGCCGTACATGGCCAACACCCCCACCATCGACGACAGCAGGATCCAGCGGCCAAACACGATCAGCTCGGTCAGTGCACTGCGGTCCCAGCGCAAATGGTTGTTCGGCCCTTGCAGGGCCGTGTGGCCCAGTACAGTACCCGCCAGGGCACTGACCAGGCCCGCGACCACCAGTGACCAGATCGACCGCGTGAAGTAGCCGATCACCAGCATGGCGATCAAACCGACCACTTGCGAGGCAAGGTCTACCAGCACCACGCGCTTTTGTTGGAAAGTTCGTACAGCGACATCTATCTTGGTGGATTGGAAGCCCCAGATGATTGCCGAAAGGCCAGTCACCGCCAATACCATCGGCAGCTCCGGCGCCGCATAGGTGGAGTCCGCCGGCCACAGGTTGGCAAGCTGCGCGAACCAGGACGCGGCCGCCAGCAGCAAGGTCAGGGCAAACAGCACGAAACCGCGGATGATCTGTACGGTCCAGGCGGTATTGAGAAATTCTGGGTCGTCACCCCGGTGGCTCTGGATGATGTTCTGGCGCAAGCCGACATCGGAGAGCAGGTGCAAAAGCACCGAAACCGTGGTGGCAATGACCATCACACCGAACATTTCCGGCAATAGCAAACGGGCCATGATCAGGTTGCCGCCCAAGCGCAGGACCTGTGACGCCACCAGCGATACCAGGTTCCATGACCCGGCCTTCAGTGCGCGGTTGCGCAGGCTCGCTGAGGCTGACACATCAATCGACGGCATGACTTCAATCTCTGACTGATTCGCTAAAAGTCACTATAGTTTCAATTAGCCATGATGCTAGCCGTTGCTTACCGAGGGATAGGTGCCTTAGCCAATGCCTGAACATTTTCGTGCACTTGTCGTCATTCTGTTTCTGGCAGGCGTCGTTTTCGTCATGGCGCGCCGCCCGGCGACAGATCTCATCCCCTATAGCGACTTCAAGCGCCGACGCAACCTATGGTTCGTCCTGACGCTGGTGGCCTTTGCCTCCCATAGTTTCTGGGTGTACGTGGCTGCGGCCGCGATCATCCTGTATATCGCCGGGCGGCGCGAACGCAATGCCATGGCGTTGTTTTTCATGTTGCTGTTCCTGATTCCACCTGCGTCGGTGCAGATACCCGGGTTCGGCGTGGTCAACTACCTGGTCGACCTCAACCATGTTCGCCTGCTGACACTGTGCGTGTTGCTGCCTGCGGCGCTGGCCTTGAGCAGGCAAAGCGACACCCTGCGCTTCGGCCGCACCTGGCCGGACAAGCTGCTGGCGGCAAGCCTGGTGTTGATGAGTGTGCTGTACCTGCGTGAAACCACCCTCACCGACACCTTGCGCCAGGCACTGTACCTGTACATCGATGTGTTCCTGCCGTACTACGTCGCCAGCCGTGGGCTCAAGGAAATCAGTGACTTCAAGGATGCCATGCTGGCGTTCGTACTGGCCTCCTTCGTCCTGGCATTGATCGGCGTCGCCGAGTTCGTCCGCCACTGGCTGCTGTACAACGCCCTGATCGATGCCATGGGCGTGCAGTGGAGCATGTCCGGTTACCTGAGCCGCGGTGGCTCGCTGCGCGCCAGCGCCACCACCGGCCAGGCGATTGCGCTGGGTTACGTAATGAGCGTGGCCATCGGCCTGTACCTGTTCGTCCAGGGTTACGTCCGCAGCCAGCTGCAGCGGGTACTCGGCGCACTGCTGCTGGCCGCCGGGCTTTTCGCACCCTTGTCCCGCGGCCCCTGGATCGGCGCCGTGATCATCGTGGTGGTGTTCATTGCCCTGGGCAAAGGCGCGGTCAAGCGCCTGACCGTGCTCGCCCTCGCCGGCGTACTGGCGCTGCCGCTGCTGACGGTGCTGCCCGGGGGCGACAAGGTGCTGGACCTGTTGCCCTTCATCGGCAATATCGAGAAAGAGAACATTACCTACCGGGAACGGTTGATCGACAACGCCTGGATCGTCATCCAGCGCAACCCGCTGTTCGGCTCGTTCGACTTCCGTAACACCCCGGAAATGCAATCGATGATTCAGGGTGAAGGCATCATCGACATCGTCAATACCTACGTCAGCCTGGCGCTGCGGGTCGGGCTGGTCGGGCTCGCGCTGTTCGTGGCGTTCTTCGTCACCGTGCTGCTGGGCATCCGCAAGGCCATGCGCGCATTCCCCGACAAGGATGACGAGCAACGGCAACTGGGCCGGGCCTTGCTGGCGACCCTGGTGGGCATTCTGGTGATCATTTTCACCGTCAGCAGCATCACCATCATCCCCACGGTGTACTGGTCGATCGCCGGGCTTGGGGTGGCCTACATACAAAGGGTGCGCAGGCTCCGTGCCAGCCAGGCCAGCGCCCTTGCCGATGCACGACTTCAACCCAGGTGATGCCAATGACCGCTTTTTCCATGCACCGCTTCATGCGGGCTTCGCTGCTCGCTGGCCTGGCCGTGGTGTCGCAGGCTGGCTGGGCATCAGGCTGGCTCGTCAGCATCGAAGAACAGAACGGCCTGCCCACCGTGACCCGCGGTGGCGGCCCCGTGATGAAAGCAAAGTTCGATTTCTGGGCGGCTGACTGGGGTTGGACCGGCTTTTATACCGCCTTCAAGGTCAATGCGCCCTACCGCTACACCCTGCAAGGCAAGAACAAGGAGCTGGACTTCGACCTGGCAGCGGATATCCGCAAGGAGCAGGCGCAAACCCTGACCTGGGCGTTCGACCTGACCGCACACAGCAGGCAGAGCGACGTGATGGGCGGCGGCATCGTGTTCCAGTTCGACCCTGCCGTGGTCGCCGGGGAAATGGGCGAGCCGGTGCTGCTACCCGGCAACCGCGGCTGGTCATGGGGCAAGGATGCGCAAGGCAGGCGCATCGAGATGCGCTTCGAGCCGGCGCTGGCGAAGGTGTACTTCGAACAGGGCAACACCTCCGAAATTCGCGCGTTTTTCTACAAAGACCCCATCAGCGCTGGCCAGCAGCAGATCAAGGCCACGTTGAACGTGACCGGCGATATCGAGCTTGGTCCCACCCCAACCGAACGCTTTGGCCTGGCCGACCCCACACAATGGCCCGACGACCAGCTCGACTGGCAAACCTCGCCGGTCGACCTGTCCTTTCTCAATGCGCCAGAGAAACCGGCAGGCAAGCGCGGTTTTGTGAAAGCCTCTGGCGAGCAACTGGTGTTCGAGGACAACACGCCCGTACGCTTCTGGGGCACCAACCTGTCCGCATACTCGCTGTTCAAGACGCCGGACGAGGAAATCACCAAACAGGCCAAGCGCCTGTCGGCACTGGGCTTCAACCTCGTGCGGCTGCACCACCATGACTCGCCGTGGGTCAGCCCGAACGTGTTTGGCGACGGCACCCTGATTCGCGATACCCAGCAGCTCAACGCCGAATCACTGCGCAAGATCGACCTGTGGGTCAAAAGCCTCAAGGACGAAGGCATCTACGTATGGCTCGACATGCACGTACAGCGCGCCCTCACTGCCAATGACAATATCTATGCCTTCGACGAACTGGCCAAGGGCGAGAGCCGGGTCGACCTCAAGGGCTATGCCTATGTGAACCTGAGCATTCAACAGGCGATGAAGCGTTTTGCCGAGCAGTACATGACCCATGTGAACCCTTACACCGGGCTTGCCTACAAGGACGACCCGGCAATTGCCGCGGTATTGATCACCAACGAGAACGACATCACCCAGCACTACGGCAACGCCCTGATGCCGGACAAGCGCGTGCCCAAGCACAGCCAGCTCTACATGGAGCAAGCCAAAGCCTTCGCCAAGCGCCATGACCTGTCTGCAGACCGCACCTGGCGTGCCTGGGAGCATGGCCCGTCGAAACTGTTCCTGAACGACCTGGAACGGCGCTTCGATGTCGACATGATCGCGCACCTGCACAGCCTGGGGGTCAAGGTACCCATTGCCACCACCAGCACCTGGGGTGGCAACGGCCTGAGCGCGCTGCCGGCGCTTACCGCTGGCGATGTGATCGACGCACACAGCTACGGCGCCATCGGTCAGCTCGAAAAGAACCCGCTGACCAGCGACGGGATGATCAACTGGATAGCCGCAGCCCAGGTGGTCGGTTTGCCCCTGACGGTCACCGAGTGGAACGCCGAACCCTTCCCCCTGCCCGACCGCCATTCACTGCCCCTGTATGTGGCAGGCACCGCCAGCCACCAGGGCTGGGACGCCATGATGCAATACGCCTACAGCCAACAGGCCTTCAATAGCGGCTGGCGCACGGCAGACAATTGGCACGCCTACAACGACCCAGCGATGCTGGCCACCCTGCCCGCTGCTGCCCTGCTCTATCGCCGCGCCGATGTACGGCAAGCCATTACCCGCTACGTTTTCGCGCCAACACCCGCCACCTTGTTCGATCAGGACATCACCCCGCGCAACGCGCTGGCCCTGCGTACCGCCATGGAAAAAGGCAGGCTGCAGATTGCCATGCCCCAGACGCCGGAGTTGCCGTGGCTGAAACCCAGCGTCATCCCTGCCGACGCACAGGTGCTGCACGACCCTGGGCAGTCGCTGCTGGACGCCGATGCCAGTGAGGCGGTGACCGATACCGGGGAGCTCAAACGCAACTGGCAACAAGGCCTCTACACCATCGACACGCCCCTCACCCAGGCCGCGACGGGCTGGCTTGGCGGGCGAACGGTCAACCTTGGGCAAATCGCGGTACAGGCAAAAACACCGTATGCCAGTGTCATCGTGCAAAGCCTGGATGCGAAACCGCTCGGTCAGTCGCGCAGCCTGCTGATCTCGCTGGGCACCCGGGCCGTGCCCAAGGCCGATGACAAGACGCCGTTCAATGTCGAGCCCTTCGAAGGCACGTTGTCGATCAAGGCTGCAGCTGGCTTGAAACTCTTCGCGCGCGACGCCCAGGCACAGCTGAAGGAACTGCCAGCGGCCTACCAGGACGGGCGATACAGCATCACCTTCGATGGCCAGT
Organism: Pseudomonas sp. SWRI77; assembly: GCF_014269105.1. Taxonomy (NCBI): domain Bacteria; kingdom Pseudomonadati; phylum Pseudomonadota; class Gammaproteobacteria; order Pseudomonadales; family Pseudomonadaceae; genus Pseudomonas; species Pseudomonas sp. SWRI77. The sequence continues at coordinate 33,936 of NZ_JABWRV010000017.1, forward strand.
ACATGTCCAACTGGCTGTTCTTGAAATAGGGCATTTGGCCATCTACAGTCTCTGAAGACCTGTAGCTGATACTCCCGCCGGTTCGATTCAGGGACGACTCACTGCGTCGATACAACAGCAGCGTCCAGGAGGCACGGATGAAGTTACTGGTTGTCGGTGGCGCGGGGTATATCGGCTCGCACATGGTCAAGCACTTGCTGGCCGCAGGCCATGAAGTGGTGGTGGCGGACCTGGTGTCGCCTGGCCCTGGGGTGCAATGGGCCGAACTGGACATTGCCAATGAGCCCGCGCTGGATGCCCTGTTCGCCGAGTGCCCGTTCGATGCGGTGTTCCACTTCGCTTCGTTCATTCAGGTGGGTGAGTCTGTCAGCGCCCCTGGCAAGTACTATCAGAACAACGTAGCGGCTACCCTGACATTGCTGCAGGCCATGGTGAATGCGGGTATCAAGCGCTTGGTGTTCTCCTCCAGCGCTGCCGTGTACGGCAACCCCCACTACGTGCCCATCGATGAAGCGCATGGCAAGGCACCAATCAACCCTTACGGGCTCAGCAAATGGATGGTCGAGCAGATCCTTGAGGATTTCGACCGCGCCTACGGGCTGAAGTCGGTTTGCCTGCGTTACTTCAACGCTGCGGGGGCTGACCCTGACGGCCAGTTGGGCGAACGCCATGAGCCGGAAACCCACCTGCTACCGCTGATTCTCCAGGCAGCCTCCGGCCGACGTGATGCGGTGACGGTGTTTGGTCGTGACTACGACACTGCAGATGGCACCTGCATCCGTGACTATGTCCATGTCGCCGACCTGGCATCGGCGCACGCGCTGGCGGTGGACTACCTGGTGGCAGGCGGCGCCAGCACGGCATTCAACCTAGGTAATGGGTTGGGCTTTTCAGTGCAACAGGTGATCGATACCGCCCGTGCAGTCACAGGCCGGCAGATCCCTACGCTCGATGCGCCACGCCGCGCCGGCGACCCGCCCAGGTTGGTGGCGGATGCCAGCAAGGCAATGCAGGTGCTGGGATGGCAGCCTGCGTATGCGTCGCTTGAACAGATTGTGGCGCATGCCTGGCAGTGGGAGTTGCAGTACCCCTGGCATTGAGAGCTGCCTGCTCAATTCCCTGGGGCCGCTCCTGCAGACCGCAGGGTACTCAGTAGTACGTGCGGGGTTTTTCATCCGCCTTGTTCAACACGGTGCCAATCAGATTGACCCCCGCCAGATGGTGCAGACATTCCTCGATCTCCTGCTTGCTGTTCATGCCGTTGGCCACCACCAGCAGCACGCAGTCGAACTTGGGCATCACCGTGATCGCATCGTCAGAGCTCAACAGCGGCGGCAGGTCGAAGATGCAGATCCGCGACTCATAGCGGTTGCGCAAATCACCGATCAGGTTGCTCACCCGGGGTGAGGACAGCACTTCGGTGGACAGCGGAATAGGCACCCGTGTCGGCAGTACCACAAAGCGGGGCAACGTCGGGTTGACCAACACTTCTTCCAGCCCGGCTTCGTCAGCCAACAATTCGTTGAGCGCCTTGTCCATCGGCAAGCCCAGGCTGCTGCCGACCTTGGGCCGACGCAAATCGAAGTCCACCAGCAGCGCCGTCTTGGTCGTGTGGTGGGCAATGCTCATGGCCAGGTTGATGGCCAGGACTGTCTTGCCTGCTTCAGGCGTTGGCGAGGTGATGGCCAAGGTACGCCAGCCGTTTTCCTCCATGGCCTTCAACACCTGCGTGCGCAACAGGTCAATGGGCCCACTCATGTTCGAGTTCTTGTTGTAAGCGACGATGCGATGACGCTCAAGGTGCTCCGCACGCAACGGCACCACCTTGGTCTGCACATAATCGAACTGCCCAGGCACCTCGGGTTGCTCCGCCCCGTGGGCGGTTTGCGGAGCCTGGGTGGCACCTGGAGAAACTTGATGAATATTATTGCCAACTACCGGCTTGATCCTGTCCATCACTGCTTTCCCTATTCAAACCGCGCCATAGCCTTGAACAGCAACACATCCAACGGCATGTAGAACACGTGCACCAGCACTACCAGCATAGCAATCAGCACAAGCCCCGCGATGATCAGCAGGTTGCGCCAGCGCCGGCGCTTGGCCAGTTCCGCCTGGGTAGTGATGAACGGCACCGTGACCAGCACGCGCTTGCCCAGCACGCTTTCCAGCGCACCGACGCCACGCACCCGTTGATTGAGGATTTCCAGCAGCATCACCAGCGCACCGCCACCTGCCGGTGCCAACACCAGGCCCAAGGCAGCGATCTTCTTGCGGTTGGGCTTGATTGGCTTCTCGGGCAGCAGAGGTGGTTCGAGCAGCACGAAGCGCTCTGCCTTGTTTTCCTGCTCCAAGCTTTCGGTAATTTTCGCGCCCATCTCCTTGGCGCGGATTTCCTCGTACTTCTTGCGGGCGTTGTCGTGGTCACGCATCAAGGTGACCAGGCCACGCTCGACTTGCGGGGCTTCGAGAATCTCTGCCTCGTAGCCTTCCATCTTCTTCACCAGCTCACGCTTTTGCTCGGCCAACGAAGTGATGCGCTCCTGGGCGGCGCCGATCCTTGCACGAACGCGGGCCACGTCAAGGCTCACCGAAGACGCAGCCTTGCTGTTGCCGCCACTGGCTTCGAGCGCCTGGATCTTGCGTTTTACCGCCACCACATCCGGGTGCGCTTCTTTATACCGGCTCAGCAGCCGGGTGTATTCGGCCTTGAGGCTGGGCAGGTCCTGCGGCAGGTCTGCACTGGCCGGCCGCGTACCGTCGGCCTTGGTGGTCAGCCCGGCATTGGCTGCGGACAACTCAAGCTCGAGGTAACGCAGCTCTTCCTGCGCCGTCTTGTAGTCGCGGTCGACCTCCCTGAACTCAAGCTCCGAGCGCGACAACATGCTCATGCGCAGCGATTGGTGCTCGGGCAAGGCATTGGCATGGGCTTGCTTGAAGTCTGCCAACTGGTTCTCCAGGCTGGCGAGTTCGGCACCAAGTTTGTTCGCTTCCTGGGTCAGGAACTCAGTGGTCTCGTTCGCCCGCTCGGTGCGCTGCTTCAGGTTTTCATTGAGAAACAGCGTGACCAGTTCGCTGGCCACTTCCTTGGCGACTTCCGGCTGCTTGTGTTCGAACGACACGGTGAAGGCGACCGTGGCCTCACCGCGCCCTCTGACGAAGGTACTGAGCGAGGCGACCACGATGGCATTGCGCATCTGTTCGATCTTGTCGCTCTCGCTGAGCTGCTTGCCCTTGTCGGCGAACAGGTTGTACTTGTCGATGATCCGCAGCAGGTTCTCGCGGGTCATGACCCGCTGGCGGATGACCTCGATGCGCTCATCGGCAAAGCTGTTGTTATTCGCCGAGACCAGCTCCGGCGAAATCTGCTGCGACTCCACCAGAATGGTGCCGGTGGACTGATAGATAGGCGGCACACTCAGCGCCACCACCACGGTGGCGGCAAGAATGACTACGATACTGATCCCCAATAACAGGGCCCGATCCTTGATTATGGCGATGTAATCTTTGAGGGAGAGCTCGTAGTCAGACTTCATAAAGGCCACCAGGCTGAAGTTCAGAGGTCGGGGTACCTATACGTCAACGTCAAACCAACAATCGTAGCGGTCGCATCGGGTGCATCATCCTGGCGCCGTTCCTTGTACATCAACGATAGGCGCAGATCCCAAAAAGGCGAAAATTCCCGGCTGGCCCAAACGCTGTAGGTTTGCAGGGTGTTGGGCGTTTGCCCCTTGCTGTCTTGCCATGACGCATCGGCCCCGACACGGGTCAGTTCGTTGACCGCATAACTGTAGATACCGCGCACCATGTCGAGCTGGGCAAAACCGCCCTCGGCACTGGCGACCGTGCTGCGTTCGGCGCTGAAACTGGCATCGGAGCGCACCCCGGTATACAGCAGCGAAGCACCGCCCTCACCGCGCCGGCCGCCCTCGGACCCGGACACCTTGTTGACCCCCAGGTGCGCATCCGCACTCAGGCGTTCGGAAAACTGATACTTGACCCCGACCGCAGGCGTGTAGCTGTTGGAGGCCGTGGCAGTAAGGTCTTCCTCGGGCTCATAACGCCTTGCGCCAAAGCGCGTATAGAGGTCGGCCCGTTCACTCCAGGCGTAGGTCCAAGTGAATACGTTGCCCAGTTCGTTGTAGCCGGTCAGGGTGTCGATGTCATAACGGGCACGGGTGTACTTGGTTTCGTTGGACAACGTGCTGCGCTCGGTGATGGCGCTGCTCCAGTTGCCTGCCAGCGAATACAGCTTTTGCGTGCCATCGGTCGTCACCACACCGGTGTCCTGGACGGTGCCGGATAACGTGGAGCTTTCGTTGTAGAGGGCTACCAGGCCAAAACGCCCTTTCTCGGTGTCTCGCTGCCAGCCAAGGCTCACGTTGGGGTCTTCGCGGTCGTCGACGATGTCGGTGTCGGAGGAGCGCAACACCTGCATGCCAAGACCCAAACGCAACTCGTCGCGGTCGAAGGTACCGACCAGGGTGTAGTCGGGCGCGATGATCGTGCGCGTCACACCCTTTTCTTCAGACGACAGCAACAAGGGGTTGCTGTCGTATTCGACCGAGGACGGCACCACCACCGAGGACTGCCAATTTGCTGCCTGGACCGCGTCCGTAAACGGCAAGACCAAGATTGCCGTTGCAATGCTAGTTGTTCTTAGAAGAGGCATTAAGTGTTCTTATTAAGGCAAGATCAAGGAACGACCAGCGTATCGCCAGCCTGAAGTTGGATGTTGGTGGACATGTCACGCCCGGAAACCAGGTCCTTATATCGCACGGGCAGAATCTGTTGTCTGCCCTTGTCGACACGGACCACCTTGATGGCGCTTTCGTCAGCGAATTTGTCCAAACCACCCGACATGCTCAGGGCCTGCAATACGGCCGTGGGGCCCGCCATTTGCACGGGCCCCGGCTTGATCACCTTGCCCTGCACATAGACCAGGTTGCCGGCGATGCTCTTGACGACAACGCTGACGTTCGGGTCGGGGAGAAATTTTTCGAGTTTGGCAGCGACCTGTTTTTCGACTGCCGTGACATCCAGGCCGGCGACATCGATTCGCCCGGCCAAGGGGAAGGTGATACTGCCATCGGGAAGTACGGTGGCCTCCTGACGCAGGCTCTCCTCTTGCCAGACAGACACCATGACCACATCGCCAGGGCTGAGCAGGTAACTTGCGTTATTTTCGAGGGCGTTGCCGGTACCGGACCACAGCATCAGCACGCAAAAAGCGGAACACAATGAACGTACCATGAGGGTCCCTCCGGCCTATTGGCCCGACAAAGAGCACTGAATGAGAACGGCACACAAACTCTCGCTCCACTTCGCAACCGTACCACCTGCTGCGACGGCCTCAACCATCCTGGAGGCCCTGTAACTGACGCTGCGAAGCCCTGACCCACCAGCACGCTGCGCTACCCTACGGCTATTGGCAATTACTGGCTACTGGAATATAGCAACAGTTGGAAAATTGACAAGCCGCCCGCGGCAGCGAAAAGTCGTGCATCAAAGCTCAGTCGTCAAATTACCGACGGCACTGAATACGTGTGCTATTGAACAACCGTTAACGACCTACTTCACCCGGCCGACGCGTGGCGTGTTTAAATCTTTCTTCTATTGGCAACCGCCACAAAACCAATCACCGCGAAGGCGAAGAACCAACCCGCCGTTGCGACAGGAATGATACTGTTTTGATTGACATAAGAATCAGCAGCGCGTGCTGCGCCACTTAAAAGCACCAACAAGAATATTGATTTTATAAACAGTGTCGAGCGCATAACCCCCTCCTATATAGAGGATAATAAAATTATTTATATTTGGGTTTAGCGGGAGACTTCCTCGCTGTTGATTTGAGCTTATGGGCACAATGACACTACGTCAATGATCCGACACCATAATAAATCTCAATGAACGAGGGGTGACTTCGTCAAAATGCCGTCACACAAAAAATGCAAGCGCCCAAGGCAGTTGCCTGTCACTTACCGCTTCGCTGTAAGGGACTGAAATGCCTGATTTTTCTATAACCTCTTCCTTTCGGAAGACCCCAGCGATGTGCGATATCGGCAAGGGAAGGCAATAAGCGTGGAAGTGATTGCGTTTCATCGGTGAGAAGGCAAATGCCAATCGTTTAGCTTGCGAACCGAAATCTGGCGCTTTTGAACCAGGCACTGACACGGGCTATAAGGGCATCAGGTCGAGGGTGCGTTCCACTTCCTCGATGTCGATCCTGAAGCCATCGCCCTCCGGCATGCCCACCACAAAGCCGAAGTGCTGCTGGTCGCGATCCGTCAGGTACTTGTAATAGCTGACAAAACGGTTCGGAGGCTGCAACGTCAACACGCAGCCACCGGTTTGCAGCACGTTGACGCCGTGAACCAACTGGCTGCCTTCAACCCCGACCACCACTCTGGCGCCGGCACAGGCTGCAATAATGCTCGGCACGTCGGTCTTCAGCGGGTCGACAACGCGAAAGCCCCGGGTCTGGCGCAGGTGCTCTGCAATCGCCTTTTCATTGCGCAGGAAACGCAAGTCGCCGTCGCCCCCACGCAATATGAACACGCCGGGGTGCGGCTCATGGTTGACGTGCGAAAGCAGTTTTTCACCCATGGCCCGGTAGCGTAAATGCCGGCTGCGGTTATTGCTCTGATCGTCAAACAGCACCAGTTCACGGAAAAACGCACTGCGCAGACGTAGGGGCTTCATGTCTAACCAGTCTTCATAGGCAGGCGCCTGGGAAAACAACGGGTAGCGGGCTGATGGCGCCGTGGTCACCGGCAAGCCCTCGTTACGGGCCAGTGCGTAAGTGACACAGTCTTCCATCAACCAGGTGCCAAACCACGAATTGCCATTTTGCGTGCAATAGATGGCCGCTCGTTCGATTTCGTTCTCGACGACAACCCGCGGAAAGGTACTGGGTTTCAACGATAACCAATGGCTGGCCTTGCCCTTGTAGAGCGCCCCGTCTATGAGCCAGACGTCCTTGATCAAGTAGCCGCGTGTAGGGCACTGCACAACGCTGAGGCCGCCTTCCATGGTGCGCGCAGGATGCACATAGGGGTAAAACCGCTTGGCCTCCCACCCCGTCACCCGCTCGAGCTGATTGGGCAAAAAGAATGCTGGCGGGGAGAGCGTTGTTTCACCCGGCGCAATCTCCCAGCTTTTTGACGCGATGCTTTTCAGGTCGACCGCCGAATTGCGGGCGAGTCGCTTACGTGCCATGTACTTGTAGGCAGCGAGGGTCCACTTATGCCGTTTGCCGGCGGACGGTGCGCTGAATTTCGACATATCGCTTCCCATGAAGCTGCTCCCCCGGGTGGCGTGGCCACTGGCGCTCTGAATCAGTTGGATGTGACCCTTTCCATCGTCGGCGGCGACTGTAAGTTGGCATAACGCGTGCGCAAGGTTTCAATAAAGGATTCCCCCGAACCGGCAGTGCCGTAGAGGTAGATCTTGTGCAGCCCGCCAAACACCATTTCGTGGTATCGGCTGGCGACCTCTTCCTCACTCGGCCCATCTGGCAAGCCCAGGTGCAGGGTCAGTTTGTCGCCTTCGACAGCGAACATCGGGGTTTCCCAAAGAAACTTCGCCGTGCCGGTCTTGGGTAGCCTGACGAACAGGTAGGCATGGTTGCCCAACGAATCGATATCGCCGCCGCGCCTTCTCTTCCATTTCAGCAAGCCGTCATCCGGCCGCGCCAGGCACAGGCCGATATCGTAATAATCAAAGCCGTGTTGCAACGCCCACTCCAACGCCATGAACGTGGTGATAGAGTTCACTTCCCGCAGTTTTTTTGCATCTGAAAACACCGCCTCGCTATAACCAAAACGCAGCGTGCTCCAATAACGTTTGCCGCCGCGCGTCACTTCACACCCCAGGTGACAACCAATGACTTCGTCGCCCAAGGTGATCAGGTCCAGACGCCCTACATGCTTGGCGATGCGAAACACATCGTCTGTGGGGAACTGCGCGGCATGAATACCTTGCCTTGCGGTGGCATAGGGGCGCAGTAGCTGGCTGTCGGCCATTGCGATTTCTTCATCCGACAGTGTCTGCCTCATCTGGTAGAGCGGTCGGTTCTTGCGAATGCTGCGGCGCAATTCGCTGTCGTAGCGTGCGGTAATGTCCTCCAGCGGGCGCCCCAGCGGTACCACGGCGCTCAGGTAGTGCGGCACCGACAAGGCCCCGGTGGTGGGCAATTCACTCACCAGCACCACATGGGTCGACGCTTCAGGCTCTGCACTGCCGGCGGCCACCGCGCCGGTGCCCGGTACCTTGCCACCAATCAGCAACTTGGCCATCTCGCGCTGATGCTTACGGCCGATGTAGAGGATCTCGTAGGGGCTTTCCTGCTGCAGCCGGAACCTCGCGACTTCCCACCGCCAAAAACAGGCTCGCCCAAGCACTTCTCGTATTTTGCTGGAGAGCAACCTGATCTCGTAGCGCGTGGAGGGAGAGATGAGTTTCCGTGCAACAGCCGCCAAGTTCTCTTTCATGCTGGTTCGACATCCTTTGATGTTGTCTAAGGGCAGATCAGCAAAAGATCACAGTTGACTGCAATAAACACACCCAACGCGCTGATATATAAAAGATTGCTTACGAAACATCACTCTCACATTCAGTAACAATTTAAGATGCAAGGCCACGCTTTGGCAAGCGGCACTTTGACAGCATGAACACCTATTTTATGACGTCAAATTTCTTGTTTGCATTTGATGACTGTATGACGCTAACCCATGACGTATGTTCAGTTAAGCGCACTACTCGGCTACCACCTGGTTATTAGCAATTGCCGTTTGATGCTGGCTCCTCATAAAGGAGCATCAACATGCCCGCCCTCTCTACGCTCGCCCCCCATCAAGACCTGCTCAAGCAACAGCTTCCTGCCTGGGCCCATCGAATAGCGGCCTCTCAATGGCAGCGTTTGAAACAAAGCCATGCACCGGCCTATTCCACCCAGGACTGGTTCGCCAATGCCGCCCCTGCTCTTCGCGAGGCTGTACAGCGTAGCCAATCGCGCCTGTTACGCTCGCAAGCCACGCTCGCTCGCTCGCTGCGGGGGCTTGAACAAGTTGCCGAATTCGCTGAATCGCGACTCAAAGCTTGCCTCGCCGAGCGGGGCTGCACGGCACCCTTGCATGGCACTGAGCTGCTTCGGGTAGAAAGCACCTGGCATTGGATAGGGCTGCGCACGCTTTACAGTCATCGACGCGACAATCTGCTGCAAGCCGCACTGCAGAACTTCGCCGACGACGAGTCCTTCACCCCCCAAAGTGCCATCGCCCTGAGCGCCAATATTCATGTAACAGCCGCCGAGGTGCAGGGCATCGCGTTCACCGGCGCGCAAACGCCGGCATCGCACTTTGCGATGCCCACGGAGCACTACCTGGTGGATCCATTGCCACTGGCACCCGCTTCGTTCGCCGCGCTGTGTCGCACACTGGACTTAGGGGGGCAATACCAGACTCATCTGGATCAGCATTTCGCCAAGCCCCCGGTACGTGAGCAGGCAATAGCCGTGTACAAGGACCGGTTGCGCCTGGCGGCCGACCTGGCCTACCTGCGCCATGAACTGAGCGGTGCCACGCGTGACCACGTCGACCTTTTGTTGCAGGGCGATAATCTGCCGTGCTGGCAACTGGCGTTATTCGGTATCACGCTGCACGAGGTCATGCTGATCGAAGCAGGGCGCGCCGGGCTGCTGCTCTATCTGCCCGGCCACGAGGCGCTGCGGCTAGTTACCGATCTTGATGCAGTTCACGACGCATTGGCGGCCCTGTTGCTGGAGCCCGCCACCCGGCAGATGTTCATGGCTTACATTGAGCAGAGCCAGCATCAACACTTTCTCGACTTGCTGCACCAAAACCTTGATGCCTCGGGCACGTCTGCCGACGACCAGGCATGGTCGCGGGCCAGTCATGCAGACCTGCGCCCGACGCGGCTAGCCATCACCGAGGAGCCGTTCGGTTTCTATCAGGCGCTGCACGTAGACCGCCTCAAGCGCGAAGCACGCCAACTGGCGGTGCCGACGGCTGAAGCCGATGCCAAGGCGCGGGCGAGCCGTCTGCAAGCGTGGGAAGACCGTGGCCTGGATGCGCTCAACCTGGCCGGTTTCTTCATTCCTGCCGTGGGCACGCTGATGCTGGCGGTGACAGCGTGCCAACTGCTTGGCGAAGTGTACGAGGGTTATGAAGCCTGGCATCAGGGTGATCGCCATTTGGCACTGGGCCATCTGGAGGCGGCCGGGCTGAATCTGGCACTTGCCGCTGGCTTGGCGACTGCAGGCCACGTGGTACCGAAGCTGTTCAAAAGCCCGCTGCTGGAGCAGCTGCAGGAGGTGCGCAGCAGCGATGGCGGCTACAAGCTCTGGCAACCTGATCTCACACCTTACCGCAGCGACCAGCCGTTACCGGAGCACGTACAAGCCAACGCACAGGGCCAGTACCTGCTCGACGGCCGGTATTTCATTCGCATGGATGGCCATCTCTACGAGCAACGCCTGGACAATGAATCACAGCAATGGCGTATCGTCCACCCCCACGTGCAAGACGCTTGGCAACCCCCGCTGGAACACAACGAACAGGGCGCTTGGCGCGGCTGTCATGAACAGCCATCACAGTGGTCGTTCGCGGTACTGATACGTCGTTTGGGGCAAGACTACCCTGCGCTGACGGCAGACCAACTTACCCTGGCAGGCCGCATCAGTGGTAGCGATGCAGCCAGCTTGCGCCGCGTACACCTCGAGGGGCAGCCGGCACCTGTGTTGCTGCTCGACACCTTGCAGCGCATGGCCGCGCAAGCCGAGGCGCAAGCACTGGGTGGCGACGCGCCAGAGGCCTTGTTCGCGCGCCTGTATAACGGCGAGGGGCCCATCGAGCCCGCAACAGATCGGTTACTGCAGGCCTACCCCCGCCTGTCGGCCGCACTGGCCAGGCGCTTGCTGGCGCCACTGGACGCTGTAGAAGCACTGGCCTGGGAACACGACGCAACGTTACCTGCCTGGCTGCGCCAACAAATTGAACATACACACAGCGAACTGCCTCTTGTACGTGCTTTGGAAGGCGTGCTGGTGCCGGCTCGGGCCAGTGCCGAAAGCGAACGCCTGCTGTTCAGCGCCCTCGCTGACTGGCCTGACTGGCCGCGCGATGTACGCCTGGAGCTGCGTGCCGGTAGCCCCGAAGGCCTGCTGCTCGACAGTGTGGGCAGTGACCAGGCCAGGCGCATCTGCCGGGTCATCAGGTCTACAGAAGGCTATGAAGCTGACCTGGGGCAGCGCCCTGCCCCCGCCACGCGGGACCAGGACCTGTGCCGCGCAATCGAACAGGCGCTGCCGCAGGCCGATCGTGGCGCACTGGCGATCACCGAGGCAGATGGGGGTTCGATTCGCCAGCGCATCCAGAGCTGGACCAACGAAAACAGGGACGCCCTTGCGCAAAGACTGTGGGGGCATGGCGCCATGCGACGCGCGCTCCCCGGCCAGCTACGTGGGGGGCGCCCGCTTGACCCCGAACCACCGCACCCGCGCCAAACGAGTTCACTGGCCGGGGCCTACCGCCGCCTGTACCCCAATGCCACCGATTCAGAGATCGAGGATGCGCTTGAAAGCGGGCAAGAAGATGATGAGACTGAGGACAATGCCCTTCGCTCCCCCACACAAAGACTGCGCGACCTGCAGCAACGCCTGGATACCCTGCGCCGCGACCTGCACGAGTGGGCCCGCCCCGACCCGCAGCGCCCACACCAGCGGCAGCGAGCGATCCGCCCGATCGTCAACGCCTGGCGGCGCCTCTCGACGGTTTCGCTCGGGGGCGGGGGGCGCATCTACAGCCTCGACCTTTCCGGCCTGGAGCTTGAAGACCAGGATTTGGCCAGCCTGGTCTTGCCGGACGACTTCACCCATGTGGAGCACTTGTCGCTGAGCAATAACCCCTCGCTCAGCCAGTTACCCGCAGTGCTCCATGAGCGCCTTCCCGGGCTGAGACGTTTGTTGCTGTCCAAATGCCGCTTCAATTCACTACCCCGTTTGGCCAACCCTGGTCGATTGACATGGCTCGACCTGGACAACAACCGCATCACTTGGGACTACCGCGCACAAGCATCCTTGAATCAATGCTCCGGGCTCGTAGTCCTCGACCTTTCGGGCAACCCACTGCTGGAGGCCCCTGACTTGAATGGGCTTGATCACCTGAAAACCCTGTTCCTGAATGATTGCGGGCTGACCGAGTTACCCGCAGGCCTGGAGCGGATCGCCGAACCTATGGTCCTGGACATGTCGAGCAACCAGTTCCTGCAATTGCCCGACGGCTTCAGCCTCCCGCAACCGTCCGCCCAGGCCCTATGCCTGGAAAGTGAATGGCTCGGCGAAAGCGTGCTTGCACAAATTGATGCTTACAACACGGCCCATCAGGTCGATCTGCTGGTAAGTGAAAGTGACTATGACGAGTTCTTCGAGCAAACCGGGCCTGAGGAAGCCGCACTTTGGCAACGCTTTCCGCTGCAGTATCGTCGCGACCTCAGGCCACTGCTCGGCGACGATTTTTTTCGAAGCCAGCCCCAGCAAGCGCGAGCGGAATTCTGGCGCCGCCTGGCAGCCATCGACGCTGACCAGGTACTGCGCGAGGAATGGTTGACGCACCCGCCCTACAACCTGTTCAACCTGCCACTGTGAATTGATCGGCAAACGCGTCTGTCACCCAGGTGACAGGCGCTGCCTGCACGGGTTGCGCGCCATCCAGCCATGCAATTCGGCAGCGGGCATCGGCCGCCCCATCAGGTAACCTTGCCCCTGAGTGCTGTATCGGCGCAGCGCAGGCAATGTTGAGCCAGACTGGTGTTTTTCCTGCGGCCGGTGCATGCTCGAGCTGAACCGTTTCACCCGGCACGCAATCCGCTCAGATATGTGAGGTGCAGTACCCATGAACCGTCTGCTCGATTCACTCTTCCCCACCGCCGACAACATCCCCGACACCTGGCGCCTGGAAGCCCCCCTGGAACAACGCGACTACTTGGTGAACGGCCAGCTCATGCGCTGGGACGGCCCACTGGCCACGGTGCGCAGCCCGGTCTGGCTGAAGCAGGCCGACGGCGAGCAGCAGGTGGTGCTCGGCAGCGCCCCGCTGCTTGACGCCGACACCGCCCTTACCGCGCTGGATGCCGCCGTGCAGGCCTACGACAAAGGCCGCGGCGCCTGGCCAACGATGCGCGTGGCCGAACGCATACAGCACGTCGAGAGCTTCCTTGCACGCATGCGCGAACAGCGCCAGGCGGTGGTCAAACTGCTGATGTGGGAAATCGGCAAGAACCTCAAGGACTCGGAAAAAGAGTTCGACCGCACCTGCGACTACATCGTCGACACCATCAATGCACTCAAGGACCTCGACCGCCGCTCAAGCCGTTTCGAGCTCGAACAAGGCACCCTTGGCCAGATCCGTCGGGCGCCACTGGGCGTGGCACTGTGCATGGGGCCATACAACTATCCCCTCAATGAAACCTTCACCACGTTGATCCCCGCGCTGATCATGGGCAATACCGTGGTGTTCAAGCCGGCCAAGTTTGGCGTGCTGCTGATTCGCCCGTTGCTCGAAGCCTTCCGCGACAGCTTCCCGCCTGGGGTGATCAACGTCATCTATGGCCGGGGCCGCGAGACCGTCAGCGCGCTCATGGCCAGCGGCCTGGTCGACGTGTTCGCCTTCATCGGCACCCACAAGGCCGCCAGCGACCTGAAGAAACTGCACCCACGCCCACACCGCCTGCGCGCGGCGCTCGGCCTGGATGCCAAGAACCCCGGCATCGTGCTGCCCCAGGTCGACCTGGACAACGCCGTCGAAGAGGCCGTCACCGGCGCCCTGTCATTCAACGGCCAGCGCTGCACTGCGCTGAAGATACTGTTCGTCCACGAGGATGTGGTCGAGGTCTTCCTGGATAAATTCCAGCGCAAGCTGGCCGCGCTCAAGCCGGGCATGCCATGGGAGCCAGGCGTCGCGCTGACGCCTTTGCCGGAGCCGGGCAAGGTCGACTACCTCGACGGCCTGGTGGCCGATGCCACGGCCAAGGGCGCCCGCGTCATCAACGAAGGCGGCGGGCAGAGCCGCGGCTCGTTCTTCTACCCCGCCCTGCTCTACCCGGTGAACCCTGAAATGCGCGTGTACCACGAAGAGCAGTTCGGGCCGCTGGTGCCGGTGGTGCCCTACCGCGACCTGCAGACCGTCATCGACTACGTGCTCGATTCCGATTACGGGCAGCAGCTGAGCTTGTTCGGCAACGACCCGGCGACCATCGGTAGCCTGGTCGATACCTTTGCCAACCAGGTCGGCCGCATCAACATCAACGCCCAGTGCCAGCGCGGGCCAGACACCTACCCGTTCAACGGCCGCAAGAACAGCGCCGAAGGTACGCTATCGGTGCATGACGCTTTGCGCGTGTTCTCGATCCGCACGCTGGTGGCGACCAAGTTCCAGGAAGCCAACAAAGCGCTGATCAGTGAGATCATCCGCAATCGCCAATCGAGCTTCCTGACCACCGACTACATCTTCTAACCCGCCAGCGCTTAATGGAGAAATGGCATTTGCATTGGTCGCCAGGCTGTATAAACATACAGCTTCGCGATCAGTGTCGGCCTTGCCCTCGCAAGCGGCCAGCACTACCAATGCAAAAGGAGGCCATACCATGTCAGCCAAACCCATCCCCGAAGGCCAGCACAGCATCACCCCTTACCTAGGCATCAAGGACGCCGCCAAGGCCATCGACTTCTACAAGCAGGCCTTCGGCGCCATCGAAATGTTCCGCCTCGACGGCCCTGACGGCCGCGTCGGTCACGCCGAGCTGAAGATTGGCGACTCGTCACTGATGCTCGCCGACCCGTGCGACATGGAGGGCGGGCTTACCGCCAGCCAGCATGTCGATGGCGCGGCCATCGGCCTGCACCTGTACGTCGAAGACTGCGACCAGGTCTACGCCCAGGCCATTGCAGCGGGTGCCACTGCGCTGCGGCCGCTGCAGGATCAGTTCTACGGTGACCGCAGCGGCACCCTGAAAGACCCGTTCGGCAACCTGTGGTTCATCTCCACGCACAAAGAGGACCTCACCCCGGAAGAAATCCGCGCCCGCGCGGCCAAACTGTTCAGTGGCAACTAAGCCGCCGGCTGCGCGCCTCAAGTTGAAAGTGAAAGCGCTTTGCTTGAAGCTTGGGGCTCGTAGCTTGGAGCTGCCCGTCAATGCGTATCATCGATAAAACCGCCGCGCAGGTGCGCAGCCTCACACTTGCCGAAGAAGAACTGCTGGTCGGTTTCAGCACAGGGACGCTCGTCGGCCCACAGCTGCTGCAGGCCAACCAGCTGCTGATGAAGGTGCGTAACGCCAACCAGTGGCTGGCCTGCGACTGCCGCAAGGACGCCCTGCCGGTGCTCAACGTGACCCTCAATGGCAGCACCGGCACGCTGTTTTTGAAAAACAACCCCGGTACCGCCGAGCATGCACCGGGCTGCCCGTTCACCAAGGACGAGCGTGAAGCCGCAGAGCGCGAAGACGACCCTGCCCCACCCGCCGCGTGGTTGCCACCCGATACACCGTTGCGCCTGATCGGTGACTTTCGCCCGGCCCAGGACAACGGCGGCGGTGATGGCAACGACCGGCGCGAACAGCAACGGTTGCTGTCGCTGTTGCTGACCTGGGTCGAGATCAGCGGCCTGAACCTCTCCGCCACCCACCTGAAAAAAGACCTCACCGGGCAGTTTGCCGAATTGCGCAGCGTTGCCAGCCGCTACCCGCTGCTGGAGCGGGTGCCGGCCAGCAACTACCTGGAAACTCGCCTGGACATGAAGCACATGATGATG
Organism: Pseudomonas sp. SWRI77; assembly: GCF_014269105.1. Classification (NCBI taxonomy): domain Bacteria; kingdom Pseudomonadati; phylum Pseudomonadota; class Gammaproteobacteria; order Pseudomonadales; family Pseudomonadaceae; genus Pseudomonas; species Pseudomonas sp. SWRI77. The sequence goes on from NZ_JABWRV010000017.1 coordinate 49,760, forward strand.
CTCAAGGCCCGGCTGCGCGAGGCCACGGTGTTCGGCAACCACCGCCGGCATGGCCTGATGCTCGACTGTGTCGACCAGATCAAAGGGCGCAAGCTGTTCAACAACCGCAGCGACGAGGGGTTCGATTTCCAGGGCCATCACCTCTATTGGGGCGGCAACCGCACGGCCGGCCCCCTGTTGGCATTGGCGCTGTACTCGCCCACCAGCGCCGGTAGCCATTTCTACGAACTGATCCATGTGGCCAGCGTACCGGTGCTGTCGCGTGCCCACCTGTTCCCGGTGTACCGCGATGAAGAGCGCGAGCCGCTCAAGGCGCTGGTGTCGCTGATCGACTGGATGGCCAGCAAGGGTGTGAAGGTGCAGATGCGCCGACCGGTGATCGGCGGCCAGGTGATGGATGAACTGGTCCTGACGTCGGATCAGGACCGGGTGTTGTCCGTGTCGCTGCTGGAGCAACCGATCGGCCCCGAGCCGGATGCCGAGAACTTCAAGCGCTACGCCGACTTCAAGAGCCTGGAGACCTTCCGCAAGTTTGTGGCGGGTTTCTTCATGCGGGAGCGCTGAAACCCTCAGGTGTTGGATGTGCGTCCAACACCTGAGGTTGTACTCAGATCAACCAAGAAACAGCTGGTAAGCCGGGTTCTCGGTCTCGTCCCAATAGCGATACCCCATCTCGTCCAGTGCCTGGGGCAACCTCGCCTGCTCATCGGCCGGCACTTCAAGTGCAGCAAATACCCGCGCTTCTGCGGCGCCATGGTTGCGGTAATGGAACAGGCTGATGTTCCAACGTTTGCCCAACCGCTCCAGGAAGCCCAGCAGCGCACCTGGCCGCTCCGGGAACTCGAAGCGCAGCACACGCTCATCCGCCCCAGGCGCGGCATGCCCGCCCACGGTGTGGCGCACATGCAGCTTGGCCAGTTCGTTGTCGGTCAGGTCGAGTACGCTGTAACCCTGCTCGGCGAGGCTGGCCAGCAGCTTCTCACGTGGGTCGTGCAGCGGGTGGGTCTGCACCCCGACAAACAGACGCGCTTCCTTGCCCGGGTAGTAGCGGTAGTTGAACTCGGTGATCTGGCGTTTGCCCAGTGCCTGGCAGAAGGCGCGGAAGCTGCCCGGTTGCTCAGGGATGGTCACGGCGATGATCGCCTCGCGCTGCTCGCCCAGTTCTGCCCGCTCGGCCACATGCCGCAGGCGGTCGAAATTGACGTTGGCGCCGGAGTCGATGGCGACCAGGGTCTGCCCCTGCACCCCCTCGCGGGCCACATACTTCTTGATACCGGCCACAGCCAGGGCACCGGAAGGCTCGGTGATCGAGCGGGTGTCGTCGTAGATGTCCTTGATCGCCGCGCACAGCTCATCGCTGTTGACGGTCACCACCTCATCGACGAAGTGCCGGCACAGCTCGAAGCAATGGGCACCGATCTGCGCCACCGCCACACCATCGGCAAACGTGCCGACCTGGGGCAGGATCACCCGTTCGCCTGCGGCCAGCGCAGCCTGCAGGCAGTTGGAGTCTTCCGGCTCGACGCCGATCACCTTGACCTCGGGCCGCAGGTATTTCACGTAGGCGGCAATGCCCGCCACCAACCCGCCACCGCCCACCGGGACGAAGATCGCATGCAGATCACCCGGGTGCTGGCGCAGGATCTCCATGGCCACCGTACCTTGCCCGGCGATCACATCCGGGTCATCGAAGGGTGGCACAAAGGTAGCGCCCTCTTGCTCGGCCAGCTGCAGGGCATGGGCCAGTGCGTGGGGGAAGCTCTCACCGTACTGCACCACGTGGCCACCCCGCGAACGCACCCCTTCGACCTTCAGCGAAGGTGTGGTGGTTGGCATGACGATGGTGGCTTTCAGGCCCAGGTGCGAAGCTGCCAGGGCGACGCCCTGGGCGTGGTTGCCCGCCGACGCGGTGATCACCCCGCGTTCACGCTGGGCCGCTGTCAGACGCGACAGCCGCGTGTAGGCACCGCGGATCTTGAACGAGAACGTGGGTTGCAGGTCTTCACGCTTGAGCAACACCTGGTTGCCAAGGCTGGCAGACAGCGCTGGCGCTGGCTGCAGCGGTGTTTCGATGGCCAGGTCGTAGACGGGCGCTGAGAGAATGCGCCGCACCTGCTCCGAGAGTAGCTGCTGGGGCGTGAGCGGGGTACGCAGGTTGGCGCTGAAGCTGGTCATCGATGACTCCTTGGCTGTTTTCACGGTGCCCAGGAGTCAGAGAGTAAAAACCCGCCTCCAGGGCGGGTTAGGTGCACGTACGCGCTAGCCCGCCAAACTGATAATGGCGGTAATAATAATGGCGTTCACGTGCGGGAATGTGTTCATGGGGTAAGAACTTATCCCGCCGCATGGCAGCAAGTCAACACTTTGCCTGCTGCGCCGAAAGCGGCACATCGAAGACCTTGTCGAAGCCCCACTGGAACACGAAGGCATAGACGAAGAAGAACACGAACAGTGCCAGGTTGGTCAGAAACGCCGCCCACAGGCTCACATCCAGCCACCACGCCACCAGCGGCAGCAGAATCACCACCAGCCCGCCTTCAAAACCCAAGGCATGCAAGACCCGGCGCATGAAGGTGCGCTTACGCTGCTGCTGGCGGGCCTCCCAGCGCTCGAACGCCCAGTTGAAGGCCATGTTCCAGCTCATGGCAATGCCCGACATGAGCACCGACAGCGCGGCCGATTGGGCCATACCGGCAGCAAACGCCAGTTCCAGCGCTGGTGCCACGCAGGCCACGGCGATGGCTTCGTAGAGGATGGCCTGGACGATTTTGCGTGCCTTGCCTTGCATGTTCAGCTCCCTGAAAAACGACCTACCAAGCTACAAGATGTGGCCCACAAGAAAAAGGCTGAAATTCATATCTGACTAACCATTCAATAAAAGGCTCGACCGCACTGTGCGCCGCTGTGGCCTGCCCAGCACGTATTGGACAACCCTGTATTGGGCTGCTTGTATAAATGCCGTGCACGCGGCGACACGTCATGCACCTTCGTCCAGGGAGCCGTACGAGGACAACGCATGAGCCTGGCATTCATCGATTTTCTTACCTATGTGCTGTTCGGCCTGAAGATCCTGGCGATCATACTCGCCTCGCTGATGTTCCTGCTCGGGCTGGATGACCTGTTCATCGACCTGTGCTACTGGGGTCGCAAGCTGATCCGCCGCTTCCGCATTTACGACAAGTACGAAAAGGCCGACGAAAAACGCCTGTACGAAGTGCCTGAGAAGCCCCTGGCGATCATGGTCCCGGCCTGGAACGAGGTGGGTGTGGTCGGTGAAATGGCGCGCCTGGCGGCGTCGACCATCGACTATGAAAACTACCAGATCTTCGTTGGCACCTACCCCAACGACCCACAGACCCAGGCGGATGTCGACGCGGTATGCCTGCACTACCCCAACGTGCACAAGGTGGTCTGCGCCCGCCCCGGGCCCACCAGCAAAGCCGACTGCCTGAACAACATCATCGACGCGCTGCTGCGCTTCCAGAATGAAGCGCGCATCGAGTTCGCCGGCTTCATCCTGCACGATGCCGAAGATGTGATCTCGCCCATGGAACTGCGCCTGTTCAACTACCTGCTGCCGAACAAGGACATGATCCAGATCCCGGTCTACCCCTACGCACCGGACTGGAAGGGTTTCACCGCAGGCCACTACGTCGACGAGTTCGCCGAGAACCACGGCAAGGATGTCATCGTGCGCGAAGCCTTGACCGGCCAGGTGCCCAGCGCCGGGGTCGGCACCTGCTTCAGCCGCCGGGCCATCGCCGCGCTGCTCGAAGACGGCGATGGTATCGCCTTCGACGTGCAGAGCCTCACTGAAGACTACGACATCGGTTTTCGCCTGAAGCAAAAAGGCATGAAGTGCATCTTCGCCCGCTACTCGATCAGTGACCCGGCGCTGACCCTCAAGCAAGCGTGGCGCCCCGGCATGAGCCGCGAGTTTTCCCAGGTGATCTGCGTGCGTGAGCATTTCCCCCGCGACTGGCAGCATGCCATCCGGCAGAAGTCGCGGTGGATCGTCGGTATTGTGTTCCAGGGCACCAGCAACCTGGGCTGGAGCCGCACGGGCGCGCTCAACTACTTTCTCTGGCGCGACCGCCGCGGACTGTTCGCCTACTTGCTGAGCTTCCTGGTCAACCTGTTGCTGCTGGTGCTGTTGGCCATGTGGCTGGTGACGGTGATCGCGCCGGAGTCCTGGCGTTTCATGTCGATACTGAGTGACAGCTGGCTGTTGTCGACACTGCTCTGGCTCAACGGCCTGATGCTGTTCAATCGCCTGTTCCAGCGCGGCTGGTTCGTCACCCGTTTCTACGGAATCGGCGAGGGCCTGTTGTCGGCGCCCAGGATGATGTGGAGCAACTTCGTCAATTTCTTCGCCAACCTTCGTGCCCTGCGCCAGGTCATGGAGATGGGCGACTCACGCCGCGTTGCCTGGGACAAGACCACCCACGAGTTCCCGGCCATTACCACACCTGCACGTACACCGCTGGGCCAGCGCCTGGTCGCCAAGGGGCTGATCAGCGACGAGCAACTGCAACAGGCAATCACCAGCCCGGTGCGCCGGCGCCTGGGCCGTGAACTGCTGCTGCGCGGCTGGCTGACCAGCGAACAACTGGTGGCCACGCTGGCCGAACAGCTGGACCTGCCCTGGGCACCACTGAACCCGTTCAAGCTCGACCCGCAACTGATCGCAAAACTGCCGCGCAAGCTGGCCACCCATTACGGCGTACTGCCAGTGGCGGAGGACGGTGACACGTTGATCCTGGCCAGCGAAAGCCCGGTCAGCCAAGTGTCGCTGGGGGTGATCAGCCGGCAGTTGAAACGCCCGGTCAGTTGCCGCCTGGCACCCCAAGGGCGGGTCACCCTCGGCTTGCGCTACCACTACCCGAGCCCCTGGCAGAAGCCCGAAACCCGCGACATGCTCGCCGTCCTCGAACGCCACCAGGACAACGCACAGTTGCTGGAGCAAGTCAGCCATCACCAGGTGATGCTCGGCGCCCTGCTGCAGGTGCGTGGCAGGGTCCCGGTTACCCTGTTCAACCAGGCCCTGATCGATTTCGACCCCGAGCAACAGACCCTCGGTGAGCACCTGATTGCCCGCGGCATCATCACTGAGCACGTCCTGCAGCAGGCCCTCGCCGAACAAGCCAGCGAACAGCAGGCCGCCTACGACCTGACCCGGGAGGTGGCATGAAGCCGCGTTTTACCCTCACCCTCACCGGCCTGTTGCTGTGTGCCACCACCCTGCCCGGCGCAGCCGCCCCCATGAGCGACTTCCAGCGCTTCACCAGCTACCCGTTCATGGAGCGCAGTTACCGCGAGGCCAAGCGCGACAACTGGGCCGAGGTCGAGCGCCTGACCCGCCATGTGCTGGGGCGGGTGCCGAACAACGACGAAGCCCGCGCACTGCTGGTCGAGGCCTTGGCCCACCAGCGACGCTACAAAGAGGCCGAAGCACTGGCCGATCAGCTTGCCGACCGCCCGGAGTATGCCAATGCTGTCCTGGCGCTGCGCCTGACCTGGATCGAACAGGACCCGCCCCCCGCCAGCCAGGTGGAGAGCTGGCTCGCCGCCAGCGATGGCAACCAGCGAGTACGCCTGTGGCAGGCCTACAGCCTGAGCCTGGCCAAGTTCGGTGGCGCAGCCAAGGCCCTGGACTGGCTCAACCACTTGCCGCCGCGCGAGGACGGCCAGGTCCTGCGCCTGGCCAGGGCTAACTTCGCCGAACAGTTGCGCAACTGGAAAGAAACCATCGAACAACTGCAACCGTTGGCCGAAACGGGCCTGTTGCCCGCCCAGGACTGGCAGCGCCTGGCCAACGCCTATATCCAGCAGGTCGACGAACAAGGCCTGAAAAAACTGTTGCTCAGCGCGCCGACGGTGGCCGTGGCCAACCAAGCTCGCCTGGCCATGGCCAACCGCGCCATCGCCGTCGGCCACAACCAGCAGGCCCAGCGCTGGTTGCAGTCACTGCCGACCGAGCAGTTGCAACAACCCGAGCAGCGCCAGCAGCTGTGGGCGCTGGCCCGCGAAGGTGATGACGCGCACCTGCTGCGCCGCCTGAGCAACGAACTGCAGCGCCCGTGCCTGGAGACGGTCGACTGGCTGTCGCGGCACGACCCCGACCTGGCCCGCGAACAGCTCAAGGGCTGCACGGCCAGCACCGACCCGCGAGCCTATGCCGTGCTCCAGCAGCGTCTGTACGGCGACCCGCCACAGCCGCCGCAACCCCGTACCGCGGCCGAGTGGGAACGCCGCTACCGGCAAAGCGGCGAGCTGGCCGCGCTTGAGCAAGCCACGTTCCTGCTATTGCAGCAAGGCCAGAGCGGGCGCGCCCGGCAGTTGCTGGAGCAAGCCTTCGACCGCCGTCAGGGCCGCCTCAGCCCTTCCCTGCTGCAACGCCTGGGCAACCTCTACGCACGCAACGACGGGCCACTGGACAGCCGCCGCATGCGCGACCTGATCCCCAGGGTCGACGCCAACACCCGCGCCCAGCTGCTCGGCCGCCTAGCCGAAGCCGGCCAGTGCGACGCGGTGCGCCTAGCGATCCCTGGCGAGCCACGCGAGGCCGGCCAATACCGTGCCCTTGGCCGCTGCGCCATGCCCGACCAGCCCGGCGAGGCCGTGGTCTATTACCAGGCTGCCGAACAGTTGGGCGACAGGGGCAATCGCTTGCCCCTGGCCTATGCGCTGGAGGCTGCTGGCGACTCCGAAGCCGCGCTACCGATCTGGCGCAGCCTGCCGGACCCTGCCTGGACCGACAACGCACGCCTGACGGCCGCCCGTGGCGCGTTGAATGCAGGCGATGCGAAAGCCGCACGTGCCTACTGGGACGCCGCCGCACACACCCGCGCCGATGACTGGGCGCTGGGCGCCGCCATCGCCCAGCGCCAAGGCGATACTCAGGCAGCCCTGGGTTTTCAGCGCCAGGCCGTGGCCCATTCGCCACGCGCCGATCACTACTACGCAGCCTCCAGTACCGCGCAACTGGCCGGTGACAGCGCCCAGAGCACAGCGTGGCTTGCCGAAGCCGTACGCCTGGCCCCGGACCAACCTCGTTACCGCGCCGATTACGGCATGCGCCTGGCCGGCTCGCAGGACTACGCCCAGCGCCGCCAATCGATACCCTACCTGGAGCGTGCCGCGCGCGACTTCCCGGAGGACTTTCGCCTGGGCGAAACCCTGGCCTTGCGCTACGACGAAGTGGAAAACAGCGCCGCCGCGCGCCGTGAGCTGCGCCGGGTCATCGACGTGGAGCAGCAACTGGTCGACGGCGACGACGAGTACGGCAGCCTGGAAGCCCGCAAGTACCGCCAGCGCCGCGCCCACGAGAGCCTGTCGCGGCGCGACACCATCACCCTGGCCAGCACCTGGTCGCCAGCCGGTACCTCGACCAACGACAAGTTCCTCGACAACGGCCTGCGCAGCGGCAGCTCACGGCGCGCACAGTCGCAGAACGTTCAGCTGGCGATGTGGGACCACGCCCTGGGCGAGGAACCTAGCCGCAACGGCAGTACCCTCTCGGTCTACGGTCGCGTACTGTTCGGCGGCCAGAGCCGCACCGACTATGCGCAAAGCATGGGCACAGGTGTTGGCCTGCGCTACAAGCCCTTGGGCCAGGCCAACCTCAACCTGTACGCTGAGCTTTACCACCAACGGCAGATCGACACCGAGCATTACAGCGGCCTGAGCCTTGGCGAGTTGCTCAGCCCGGCCAAGGTAGGCGGCAACTGGGGCGACCTGCGCCACCACGCCGAGTCGAGCAACGACCTGTTGTTGCGCGCCACGGCTTCGTTCCTCGACCAGGGTGGCTGGCGCAATGACTGGCGCATCGACCAAGACCACTGGAACGAGCGTTTCCTGTACCTGGACGCCGCCTGGTGGACCCGCGCCGGCGATCACGCCTGGTTATCGCGCTACCAGCAGGGCCATACCTGGAAGCTGCCGGGTAATTCGCCGCAAACCCTCATGCCCTATGGCTTTGTCGAATTATCCAGCCAGGACCCGAGCAACGACTGGCGCCAGGATGCCCGTGCCGGGGTTGGCCTGCGCTGGCAGTGGTGGTTCGATGACGACCGCTACAACGCTTATCGCGGCTCGCTGAAAGTGCGTGCCGAGTACCAGCAATCGCTGGGCGGCAACCTCTACGAGCGCGCCAATGGCGTGCTGCTTGGTGCGGAGATGACCTTCTGATGCGCACGCTCCTGGCGATCTGCCTGCTAACCCTGTGCCTGCCGGCTGCGGCAGACCAACGCCTGTTCTACCAGCCACTCAACCGCGATGCGAGCGTTACCCCGGCCCAGTGGCAACAACTGTGGCGTGCCACTGCGGCGCAGGGTGGCAAGACCCTGATCGTGCAGTGGAGTGCCTACGGCGACAGCGATTTTGGCGGGGCAAAGGGTTGGCTGGCCAACAGCCTGCGCGAAGCTCGCGCCCAGGGGCTTGAGCTGGTACTTGGGCTGTACATGGACCCGTCCTATTACCAGCGCCTGGAGCAACTGGATGGCGAGGGCCTGAGCAGTTACTGGAAAGCCCAACTGGGGCGTTCGCTGGGCCAGTACACGCAATTGCGGGATGGCTGGCAGCTGGCAGTGGACGGCTGGTACTTGCCCATGGAGTTGGACGACCTGCACTTTCGCGAGTCGAGCAGGCGCGACGCGCTGTACAGCCAATTGCAGGCATTCAACCGGCAACTGGACAAGCCCTTGCATATCAGTGCTTTCAGCGTGGGCAAGCTGGCACCGCGGGTCAACGGCGCATGGCTGGGTCAACTGGCAAGCTTGGGCTTGACTGTCTGGTGGCAGGACGGGGCCGGTACTGGAAGGCTGCCAGCGCTGGTACGTGACGGTTATGAACAGGCCCTGCCGTGCCGGGTGGGCGTGGTGCGTGAAGCGTTTCGCCAGGTGAGTGCACCGGGGCAGGTGTTCAAGGCGCAGCCTGCAGAGCCGAAACTGGGCACGGGTTGCCATGCCGAAGCCGTGTTCGACTTGCGCTACCGGCCTTGGGCCAGGGGAGTCTTGCCGCAGAATTGAATCTGTCTGTGCAGAACGTGCATGCCTCAACGGAGCTGGGCTGGCCCCAGTGGACCCTGCAGATACCTTGACCAGGGTGCTGGTCAAGGCGGATCAGGCGTTATATGAGGCCAGGCACAACGGTAAAGATCGCTTCGTGCTGTGGACTGCCCAGCAGAGCGAACCTACCCACCCGCAGGCAGGCGAATCCTGAACTGCGCCCCGCCCAGCGCAGACTGCGCCACCGTCAACGTGCCGCCCTGCCCTTCGATGGCCCGCCGGCTGATCGCCAGCCCCAGGCCGAAACCACCAGTATTGCGGTCACGGCTACGGTCCAGGCGATAGAACGGCTGGAAGATCCGCTCACGTTCTTCAACCGGAATGCCGATCCCGTCGTCCTCAACCGTCAGCAGGCAAGCGCCGTCCTCTTCAAGCCGCAACCTCAACAACAGGTTTTCGTCACAATAACGCATCGCATTGCGCACCAGGTTCTGCACCGCCCGGGCTGTCAGCCGTGGGTCGAGCACGAACCGCGGCAGCTCACGCTCGGCACGCACTTCCCACTGGATGCCGCGGCTGTCGAGCTCTTCGGCAAAGCCGCCAAGCACACTGTCGACCAGCTCCAGCAACGACACCTCGACCCGCTCACGGGCCTGGTCGGCGTTGTACAGGCGGCTGTAGGACAGTAGCTCGAGCACCAATTCGTCCAGCTCACGCACGTGCCCAACCAGCTCCAGCAGGCGCTTGCGGCTGGTGGGCGGCACCTCGTCGAACAGCAGCACAAGGCCGAAGTCCAGGCGAGTCAGCGGTGTGCGCAGCTCATGGGATACCGCATTGAGCAGCTCGCGCTGCTGGTTGACGTGGCGCTCCAGGTCGCTGGCCATGGTGTCGAACACCCCGGCCAGTTCGCCGATGTTCGAGTGCGACGAGATGTGCGTGCGTTCCGCCATCTGCCCCTGGCCCAGGCGCCGGGCGGTTTCTTTGAGCCGCTCCAGGTCGCGCCAGTGCGGCCATACCCACAGCAGCAGGCAACCGAGCATGGCCGCGCCGATCAACACCGTGACGCCCCACGACAGCACGTTGATGTCCAGTGGGTCCGGGGGCGCATGCAGGCGCACCAGCCAGTCCTTGTCGAGCGGTGCCAGCACCGTCTCGTAATAGCCCCAGTCGGCGATGCGCACGGCGTACGAGCCGTGCTCCAGGCGCGCCTGTTCATCTTCGCTCAGCTCGGCCTGGTCCCTGCGCAGCAGCTTGATTTCGAGCGGTGCGAAGGCGTCTGCCAGGTCTTGCTCCACCGCAGGCCAGCGCTCGCGCGGGGCTTGCTGGAACTGGCGCACGATCAGCGACTGCACGCCTTTGGCCTGGTCCAGGTTGTAGGCCATGAAGCGATCATGGAACAGCCCGACGATGGTGTCGGGAATGAACAGCAGCGCACCGGCGTAGGCGACGATGATCACCAGGTAGAGGCGCACCAGGATCTTCAGCATACTCGGTCAGCACTCCCACTCGACGCGGCTGAACAGGTAACCTTTGCCCCACACGGTCTTGATCTTGCGGGCCTCGCCAGCGCTGTCGTCGAACTTGCGGCGCAGCTTGGAAATGGCGACATCCACCGAGCGGTCGGTGCCGTTGAACTCGATGCCGCGCAATTGCTGGAGGATGCGGTCGCGGCTGAGCACTTCACCGGCATTGCGCGCCAGCACCACCAACAGGTTGTATTCGCCGCTGGAAAGCTCCACTTCTTCACCGCGCCAGCTGACCAGGCGCTCGGCCAGGTCGATGCGCAAGCAGCCGACCAGGATCTGCTCGCTGTCCAGGCGCGGCTCGTGAACGCCGCTGCGGCGCAGCAAGGTCCGTACACGCGCCAGCAGCACACGGGGCTCGCACGGTTTGGTCACGTAGTCGTCGGCGCCCATCTCCAGGCCCAGCACCTGGTCGTGGCTGTCGTCGCGGGCCGTCAGCATCAGGATCGGCAGGCTCTGCGATTCCTGGCGCAGCAGGCGGCACACCTGCAGGCCATCGATACCTGGCAGCATCAGATCGAGGATGACCAAGTCGGGTTTGTCCTGGCGCAAGGCCTCCAGCACATGATCGCCGCGGGCGATCACCCGGACATGAAAGTCGTTGCGTTGCAGGTAGCTGGCGATCAGTTCGGACAGGGCGCTGTCGTCCTCGACCAGGAGAATATTCGGCATAGGCGTTTGGGTAGAATTCAGTGAAGACGTCGCCGGCCTCTTCGCGGGCTTGCCGGCGAAGGGTCCAGCACACAGGGTTACAGGCAGAATATAGAATCCCCTATAGCGACAGGATTTTTCTTCACACTTTTTCACACACGCCCTACAGGTATTAACAGGCACCGGAACGCCGTCTGCCTTAGCATACGCACGGTCATCATCGGAAGATCCGTATGCTTATTACCCGTATTCCTCGCCTGCGCCCCGTGGCGCTACTGGCGTTTCTGAGCATCTCCCTGGCCGGCTGTGGCGACAGCAACGAGCAGGAAGAAAAACCCCCCGCCACCCACGTCCGCGTGGAAACCCTGCAATTGCAGCCACTGGCCATCAGCAGCGAACTCAGCGGCCGGATCCTCGCCCCGCGCACTGCCGAAGTGCGCGCACGGGTGGCCGGCGTGGTGCTCAAGCGGGTGTACCGTGAAGGCAGCGACGTCAAGCAAGGCGACGTACTGTTTCTGATCGACCCGGCGCCGTTCAAGGCCGACCACGACAGCGCCCGCGCCACCCTGGCCAAGGCCCAGGCCAACCTGTATCAAGCGCGCCTGCAAGAGCAACGCTACGGCGAGCTGGTCGACGAAAAGGCCGTGAGCCGCCAGGAATACGACAATGCCCGGGCCAGCTTCCTGCAGGCCGACGCCGAAGTGTCCGAAGCCAAGGCCGCCCTGGAACGCGCCCGCCTGAACCTGGGTTATGCCACGGTCACCGCGCCGATCTCCGGGCGCATCGGCCGTGCGCTGGTGACCGAAGGCGCACTGGTTGGGCAAAACGAGAGCACGCCGCTGGCCACCATCCAGCAACTGGACCCGATTCACGCCGACGTCACCCAGTCGACCCGCGAGCTCAACGCCCTGCGCCGTGCCCTGCGTGCCGGCGAGCTGCAGCAGGTCGGCGACGGCCAGGCCCGCGCCACACTGATCCAGGACGATGGCAGCGCCTACCCGTTGCCCGGCAAGTTGCTGTTCTCCGACATCAGCGTCGACCCGAGCACCAACCAGATCACCCTGCGCAGCGAGTTCCCCAACCCGGACCTCGACCTGCTGCCAGGCAGCTACGTGCGCGTGCGCCTGGAGCAGGCGGTGCAGCCCAAAGGCCTCAGCGTGCCGCAGCGCGCCATCCTGCGCGACAGCGCCGGCGTGCCGAAAGTGTTGGTGGTCGACCCGCAGGCCCGCATCAGCGACCGTCAGGTGGTGCTGGGCAATGCCCAGGGCGACCGCTGGGTCGTCAGCGAAGGCTTGGCGCCCGGTGAACAAGTGGTTATCGAAGGCCTGCAGCACGTCAAGGCCGGCGACCAGGTGCAGGTCGAAGCGAGCCAGGGCACAACGCCCGGCGCGCCGCCCATCGCACAGCACAACAGCCAGTGAGGGGCTGACCCATGCCGCAATTCTTCATTGACCGCCCGGTATTCGCCTGGGTTGTCGCATTGTTCATCCTGCTGGCCGGTGCCTTGGCCATCCCGCAGTTGCCGGTGGCCCAGTACCCCAACGTGGCCCCGCCACAGGTGGAAATCTATGCCGTGTACCCTGGCGCCTCGGCGGCGACCATGGACGAAAGCGTGGTCAGCCTGATCGAGCAGGAGCTCAACGGTGCCGACAACCTGTTGTATTTCGAGTCGCAAAGCAGCCTGGGCAGCGCCACCATCACCGCCACCTTCGAGCCTGGCACCCACCCCGACCTGGCCCAGGTCGATGTGCAGAACCGCCTGAAGGTGGTCGAGTCGCGCCTGCCCCGCCCCGTGACCCAGCAGGGCCTGCAAGTGGAAAAGGTATCCACCGGCTTCCTGCTGCTGGCCACCCTGACCTCGGAAGACGGCAAGCTCGACGAAACCGCCCTGTCGGATATCCTCGCGCGCAACGTGATGAACGAAATCCGACGCCTCAAAGGCGTCGGCAAGGCCCAGCTGTATGGCTCCGAGCGCGCCATGCGGATCTGGATCGACCCGAGCAAGCTGATCGGCTTCAACCTCACGCCTAACGACGTAGCCGACGCCATCAGCGCACAGAACGCCCAGGTCGCCCCCGGCAGCATTGGTGACCTGCCCGCCCGTGGCACCCAGGAAATCACCGCCAACGTGCTGGTCAAGGGCCAGTTGAGCACCCCCGAGGAATTCGCGGCCATCGTGCTGCGCGCCAACGCGGACGGCTCCAGCGTGACCATCGGCGATGTCGCCCGAGTCGAGATCGGCGCCCAGGAATACCAGTACGGCACGCGCCTGAACGGCAAGCCAGCCACCGCCTTCAGCGTGCAGTTGGCCCCTGGCGCAAACGCCATGGAAACCGCCGACCTGGTGCGGGCGAAAATGCAGGAGTTGTCGCGCTACTTCCCGGAGGGGGTGAAATACGACATCCCTTACGACACCTCGCCCTTCGTCAAGGTGTCCATCCAGCAGGTGATCAACACCCTGTTCGAGGCCATGTTGCTGGTGTTCGCGGTGATGTTCCTGTTCCTGCAGAACCTGCGCTACACGCTGATCCCGACGCTGGTGGTGCCGGTGGCACTGATGGGCACCTTCGCCGTGATGATGGCCATGGGCTTCTCGGTCAACGTGCTGACCCTGTTCGGCATGGTCCTGGCCATCGGCATCCTGGTCGACGATGCCATCGTGGTGGTGGAAAACGTCGAGCGGATCATGGCCGAAGAAGGCCTGCCGCCCAAGCAAGCCACGCGCAAGGCCATGGGCCAGATCAGCGGGGCGATCGTCGGCATCACCCTGGTGCTAGTGGCGGTGTTCCTGCCAATGGCCTTCATGAAAGGTTCGGTGGGGGTGATCTACCAGCAGTTCTCGGTGTCCATGGCGGTGTCGATTCTGTTCTCGGCGTTTCTTGCCCTGAGCCTGACCCCTGCCCTGTGCGCCACCCTGCTCAAGCCGCTGGCCAAAGGTGAGCACCACGAACGCAAGGGCTTCTTCGGCTGGTTCAACCGACGCTTCGATAGCATGAGCAACGGCTACCAGCGCTGGGTCGTGCACGCGCTCAAACGCAGCGGCCGTTACTTGCTGGTGTATGGCGTGCTGCTGGCCGTGCTGGGCTATGGCTTCAGCCAACTGCCCACAGCGTTCCTGCCGACCGAAGACCAGGGCTACACCATCACCGACATCCAGCTGCCGCCCGGTGCCAGCCGCATGCGCACCGAGCAGGTGGCCGCCCAGATCGAGGCGCACAACGCCGAAGAACCGGGCGTAGGCAACACCACGCTGATCCTCGGCTTCAGCTTCTCCGGCAGCGGGCAGAACGCGGCGCTGGCCTTCACCACGCTCAAGGACTGGTCCGAGCGCGGTGCCGACGACAGCGCCCAGTCGATCGCCGACCGCGCCACTATGGCTTTCACCCAGCTCAAGGATGCCGTGGCCTACGCTGTACTGCCGCCCCCTATCGATGGCCTGGGTGAGTCGACCGGTTTCGAGTTCCGCCTGCAGGACCGGGGTGGCATGGGCCACACTGAACTGATGGCCGCGCGCGATGCATTGCTGGCCAATGCCGGCAAGAGCAAGGTGCTGACCAACGTGCGCGAGGCTTCGCTGGCCGAAAGCCCACAGGTACAACTGGAAATCGACCGTCGCCAAGCCAATGCCCTGGGTGTGTCGTTCGCCGACATCGGCGCGGTGCTGGATACCGCCGTAGGCTCCAGCTACGTCAACGACTTCCCCAACCAGGGCCGTATGCAGCGGGTGGTGGTGCAGGCCGAGGGCGACCAGCGCAGCCAGGTCGAAGACCTGCTGAAAATCCACGTGCGCAACAGCAGCGGCAAGATGGTACCGCTGGGGGCCTTCGTTCAGGCGAAATGGGTCAGCGGCCCGGTACAACTGACGCGCTACAACGGTTACCCGGCGGTTTCGATCTCCGGTGAACCGGCCGCGGGCTACAGCTCGGGCGAAGCCATGGCCGAAGTCGAGCGCCTGGTCGCGCAACTACCCGCCGGTGTGGGCCTGGAGTGGACCGGCTTGTCCCTGCAAGAGCGGCTGTCCGGCAGCCAAGCACCGATGCTGATGGCGCTGTCGCTGCTGGTGGTGTTCCTGTGCCTGGCAGCGCTGTACGAAAGCTGGTCGATCCCGACCGCCGTGCTGTTGGTAGTTCCGCTCGGTGTGCTCGGTGCGGTGCTGGCCGTAACCCTGTGCGGCATGCCCAATGACGTGTTCTTCAAGGTCGGCGTGATCACCCTGATCGGCCTTTCGGCAAAGAACGCGATCCTCATCATCGAGTTCGCCAAGAGCCTGATGGACCAGGGCGTCGATGCCGTGGACGCTGCGGTACAGGCAGCCCGCCTGCGCCTGCGGCCGATCGTCATGACCTCGCTGGCCTTCATCCTCGGCGTGGTCCCCCTGGCCGTCGCCACCGGCGCCAGCTCGGCGAGCCAGCAGGCGATTGGTATCGGGGTGATCGGCGGCATGCTCAGCGCAACCCTGGCGGTGGTGTTCGTGCCCGTGTTCTTCGTGGTGGTGATGCGCCTGGCGGGGCGGGGTAAGGCCAAGCCTGAGGCGCGAGCCAGCCACGCCACTGAAGGCTGACAGGTCGGGGTAAGCCGATGAACAGGAGCGTTGGCATTGCGCTCAACGCTCCTGTTCTGGTTAACCCACTACTTTTTGTTAACCGCCGCCTTTAGCTTCGTGCCCGCTGTGAAAGCAGCCTTGTTTGCTGCAGGGATATTCAGCGGCGCCTTGGTCCGAGGATTTCGGCCAACCCGAGCAGGCCTGTGCTTCAACTTGAACGTACCGAAGCCAACCAGGGCAACCTGGTCTCCCGTCTTCAACGCTTGGGTAACTTCTTCAATGAAAGCATCGAGGGCTTTTGCAGCCTTCAACTTTGAGACTTCTGCCTTTTCCGCGATGGACTTGGTCAGTTCGCCTTTGTTCATAGACTCGCTCCTTGGTTTGCAGGCTTGTCCCCAGGACAGCGCCGTCGGCGTATTTAGGGCCCCATTGGGGTAAGCCCACAACTGGTAAAAATGTCAGGTCGCGCACCCTGTTGTTCTGCCAATCTGGACTTTCACTTCCAGGCATGGGAGGTTGCCAAGCCTTGAACCTTGGAAACTGCCCGATGACCTGCCCCCCCTTGCCCTGCTGTTCTGTTCTCATCCTCGCCGGCGGCCGTGGCCAGCGCATGGGCGGCCGCGACAAGGGGTTGCTGGCCTGGAAGGGCGAGCCGCTGGTGGCGCATGTACAGCACGTGGTGCGGCCGTTGAGCGATGACCTGGTGATATCCTGCAACCGCAACCAGGCGGCCTATCGGGCCTATGCCGACCAGTTGGTCGAGGACGCCGACCCGGACTTCCCCGGGCCGTTGGCCGGGGTGATCGCCGGCCTTGCCGCGGCGCGGCACGAATGGGTGGTGGTGCTGGCCTGCGATGCGCCGCTGATCGACCCAGTGTTGATCGAGGAATTGCTGCAGTTGGCGGTGACTGGCAACAGTGCGGCGATGGTGCGCCAGGGCGGTTACTGGCAACCGATGTTCAGTGTATTGCCGCGCAGGCTGTTACCGATGCTGCAGCAGGCCTGGGCGGCCGGTGAGCGGAGTTTGCAGAAGGCCCTGCTGCTTGAGCCGGTGCAGGGGCTGGAGTGTGCCGAGGATGACCGCAGGTTGAGCAATTTCAATAGCCCTGACCTGCTGCAGGGGTGAAAGGTCGATTTCCTTCACGCATTAACCCGCCGACAGCTCCCCGACGCTGATCTCGCGCATTCTGAACTTCTGCACCTTGCCGGTCACCGTCATCGGGAACTCATCGACAAAACGGAAGTAGCGCGGCACCTTGAAATGGGCAATCCGCGCCCTTGCCCATTCGCGCAGCTCGTCTTCAGTGGCCGTATGCCCCGGATGCAACCGCACCCAGGCAACGATCTCCTCGCCATACTTGCTGCACGGCACGCCAATCACCTGCACGTCGGCGACCGCCGGGTGAGTGAAGAAAAACTCCTCCAGCTCACGCGGGTAGATGTTCTCGCCGCCCCGAATGATCATGTCCTTGCTGCGCCCGACGATGCGCACATAGCCCTGCTCGTCCATCACCGCCAGGTCACCGGTATGCATCCAGCCTTCGGCATCGATGCTTTCGGCCGTGGCCTTGGGGTTGTTCCAGTAGCCCAGCATCACGCTGTAACCACGGGTACAGAGCTCGCCGATCTCACCGTGCGGCACGCTGTGGCCATCGCCATCGACGACCTTGTTCTCCAGCCGCGGCTGGGTCCGCCCGACACTGCTCACCCGCCGTTCCAGGTCATCATTGGCGCCGGTCTGCAATGACACCGGGCTGGTTTCGGTCATGCCGTAGGCAATCTGCACCTCGGCCATGTGCATCTCGTCGATGACCCGGCGCATGACTTCGATCGGGCAGGTGGCGCCGGCCATGATGCCGGTGCGCAGGCTCGAGAGGTCGAACGCGTGACGTTGCGGGTGATCCAGTTCGGCGATGAACATGGTCGGTACGCCGTACAGTGCCGTGGCCTTCTCTTCGGCGACCGCGCGTAACGTGGCCAACGGGTCGAACGCATCGTTGGGGTAGATCAGCGTACTGCCATGGGTCATGCAGCCCAGGTTGGCCATGACCATGCCAAAGCAGTGGTACAGCGGTACCGGCACCACCAAGCGATCATGCTCGGTCAGGCCGAGGCTTTCGCCGACCATGTAGCCATTGTTGAGGATGTTGCTGTGGCTCAGCGTGGCGCCCTTGGGGAAGCCGGTAGTGCCGGAGGTGTACTGGATGTTGATCGGGTCGTCACAGTGCAGTTGCGCCTGGCGCGCCGCAAGGGCCTCGGCGCTGACCGCATCGGCGCGGGCCTGCAAGGCGTCCCAGGCCATAAAGCCCGGCGGCGGTGCCGCAGCCAGGCTCACCACCCCGCGCAGTTCGGGGAAGCGCTCGCAGGCCAGTGCGCCCGGCGTGCCATGGGCAAGGCCCGGGACCAGGCCGAGCAGCATGGCGTGGTAATCGGAAGTCTTGAAGGCGTCGGCGCAGATCACCCAACGGCAACCCGACTGGACCAGGGCGTAGTCCAGTTCGCTTGTGCGGTAGGCCGGGTTGATGTTGACCAGGATTGCCCCGACCTTGGCGCTGGCGAATTGGGTAATGCACCACTGGGCACAGTTGGGGGCCCAGATGCCCAGGCGGTCGCCCGGTTGCACGCCCAGGGCCATGAGCGCGCGGGCGTGCCGGTCGACGGCTGCGGCCAGTTGCCGCCAGGTGTAGCGCAATGATTGGTGGTGAACGACCAGGGCTTCGCGGTCGGGGAAGCGGGCCACGGTGGTGTCGAAGGCGTCGCCGATGCATTGGGTAAGCAAGGCCTTGCCCTGGTCGCCCTGGGAGTAGCTTGGCTGGGTCATGGGTGCGCTCTTGTTGTTCTTGTGTTGATTGGCCGGCCCTTGCGCAGGCAACACCGCCCCCACAGGTACTGCACGCCCTGTGGGAGCGGGTTTATCCGCCCTACCTGACAAACACCTGCGGCGTGGCGGTCGACATGTCCCCACCCGGCAGCTTGATGTTCTTCACTTTCTCCAGCGTCTGCGGGTCGAACACCGCCAGGTCGTTGAAGGTGCCGCCCAGGTACAGCTTGTCGCCCTTCTTGTCGAAGGCCACGCAGTAATAGGTGTGTTCAAGGTTAGCTGCCTTGATCAGTTTGCGTTCCTTGATGTCATACCGCGCCAGGCGGTTGAGCACACCGTAGATCTGGTTCGGATCCTTCGGCGAACGCAACCCGGTGAAGTACAGCTCGCTCAGGTCGGCAAACTCCTGGGTGTGGGTCTTGCCGGTCTTCAGGTCCACACTCAGGTAACCATAGAGCAGCTCGGCGGTGGCCGGGTCCTGCTTGTCGTCCTTGAACTTGGCGATGGTATAGAGCATCGAAAACTCGTGCCGGGCGCTCTGGTGCGGCCAGAAATACAGCACGTCCGGGGCGCTGTAGCCGGGCCGGTTCCAGTTGCGCAACGGCAATGCCACCTCGTACTTGCCGGTTTGCACGTCCATCTTGTAGATGTCCGGGCCGGCCACGAACAGGCTGCCATCGTCGGCGGCGCGCATCAGGTACACCTGGCGCGGCATCGGGAAGGTACGTGCAGGTTTGGCATCGAGGCCATCGGCGGTGCGGAACACCTCCAGGCGCGGCGGCTTGACCACATAGTGATCGTTCAGCCGCTGGGTCGGGTTGACCGTGGCATACACCTCTTTACCGTCCGGGCTGATGGCAAAGGAATACATCGATTTGCCGACCTCCCCGGGCACACTGGACAAACTGGCGTGGAAGGTGGTCTTGCAGGTGTCCAGGTCGATGCCGTAGAGGTCGCCGTAATGGTTGTTGAGCACATAGGCAGTGCGGTTGTCGGGCGCCATCATCGCGGTGCCGGGGCCGAACGCGTCAGGCATGCGGCAGCTCTTGTACACCGCATCCGTGGCCACATCGACCACGTGCAGGTTGTTCGGGTAGTTGGTCACGATCAAGTATTCATGGCCAGCCTTCAAGGCCGGCCCGGTGTCGTCAGCCTGTACCGCCCAGGCGCTGGCCGTGGTGGCGACGGTGAGCGCGAGCTGCGCGCAGAGTCCAGGTTTCATGCGGTTTCCCCTTGTCATTCTTGTTGGGCCGGTCACTTGTCTTTCGGGAACACGGTGCCAAGGTTGCGCCAGTCGTCCTGTGAGTTGGTCGCCTGGGCATTCCAGTCCTGGTAGGTGCTCATCATGTCCGGCACCTGAGCCGGCCACCAGCAGGGGTCAGAACAGCCATAGAGGTCGGCCTCCATGGGTTGGCACAGTGAGCTCACGCCGCCAAAGGCGTCCACCTCCCAACCCGGGTCGGTGGTGGCGGTACAGCCGGCCACCGCGCTCATCGCCATGACCTCTTCAACACGGTCTTCGGCAGCGGCCTGTTCGAGGATGCGCGCCTTGTTGTTCAGGGGCTTCAAGTGCTTCATGTCAGTGCGCCTTCCGCGGGGTGATATAGCGGTCGATGAAGGCCGGGTTGGCGGCCATGATGCGGCTGTAGACTTCGATGCCGAAGTCGACCCAGTCGCGCATCAGTTCGCAGTAGTGGTAGGTGGGGTGCTGCGGGTCGCCGTAGCGTGCGTAGCTTTCGTGGTAGCAGCCGCCGGAGCACAGGTTGCGGATACGGCAGCTTTCGCACCCAGTGTTGCTGCGGTCCAGGCGTTGCGACAGGAAGTCATTGAGCTGCGCTTGTTTGACGCCTTGGTGCACATTGCCGAAGGTCGGCAGGCTGGAGCCGGTGAAGCGGTGGCACAGGTTCAGCTCGCCTTCGTGGTCTACCGCCAGCATCTTCAACCCGGCGCCGCATGGCAGGGCTTTCTTGTGGCCTTCGTGGATGTCGGTGATCAGCTGGTGCAAGTTGGAGAAGCCGATGTTGCGGTGCTCCAGCGCTGCTTCCAGGTAGCGTCGACCCAGGGTTTTCATATTGGCGAACACCTGCACCAGCTCGTCGCCGGTGAGGTTGAACGCCGACAGGTCGCCGGAGGTCACCGGAGCGAAACCGACCTCTGCAAAGCCCAACTCGTTGAACAGGTGATGCCAGATGGTCTCGACATCGGTGATACCACGGGTCAGGGTCACCCGCGCCCCCACTGGGCGGCTGTTGTAGCGCGACAGCAGCATCTCGGCCTTGCGCCGCACCACGTCGTAGGTGCCCTGCCCGCCCACGGTGATGCGGTTGCGGTCATGCACGGTCTTGGGCCCGTCGATACTGATCGACAAGCCGAAGCGATGGGCGTTGAGCCAGTCGATGATCTCTTCGGTCAGCAAGGTGGCGTTGGTGGTCATGATGAACTCCACCTGCTTGCCAGCCTCGGCAAAACGCCGCTCGCAGTAGGCCACCATGTGCTCGATCAAAGGCCGGTTGGACAACGGCTCACCGCCGAAGAACACCACGCTGTAGCGTTGCTCGTCGGGCGATTCCTTGAGCAGCATCTCCACCGATGCCTCGGCGGTGGCGGTACTCATCTTCTTGCCGGCCGAAGGTTTGTCCAGGTCCTCCTTGTAGCAGTAGGTGCAACTGAGGTTGCAGCCGGTGTTGACGTTGAGCACCACCGTGTTCAACGCCGTGCGCTCGACCTGCTTGAGGGCGATTTCCGGCGTCAGTGGCGAGCCGTCACTGACCACTTCCAGGGCGATCAGCTCGCGCAGGGTCTCTTCGATATCGACGCCGGCAAACTGCTGGCCGAGGCGCTGCATCAGCTCTTCGGCAGAGCAGCCTTGCTGGCGCAGGGTGTCGATGATGCCGCCGGTTACCGCGTCAGTGGCAAACAGCGAGCTGCTGGGGATATGAAACAACATGCGGTCGGCATCGACCTGCACTTCGTGCAGGTTGCGTTCGACCAGGTTCAATTGTGCGCCCATGGCGACCTCCGATAATCGATCCGTTGGAAAACGCGTTCACACCTGCCTTATGGCAAGGGCGGGTTGTTCCAGCGTTGGACGGTGACGATCATGTGGCCCTCGCCGGTCTGGCCGCCGTCAGCCAGGGTGGCAATGACCTTCAGGTTGCCCGCGTTGTTGGTCATCATCTTGCGTGCCGGGTTAGGCCCTGCGCCGCCGGGCACGAAGACCCCGTCGGCCTGCATCTGGCCGGCGAACTTGACGTCCTCGTCCTCGACTGCACGCTCGTTGAACGGCTCGACCTTCCATTTGGCCGGCAGGTAACCGATGCGCAGCGGCTGGCCGCTGGCGTCCCTGCCCCAGGCTTCGGCTTCGAAACGCCCTTGCACCTTCGGTACCGAAGCGCCGTTCTCGCCGATGCGGGCGATGGAGAACGCCGGCACCACCTTGACCTCGTCGACCTTGTCGTACACCGCCAGGTTGACGCCCTTGAGCGCGCCCACCGCCACTTCTCGCTGGCCTGGCTTGGCGTCTGCCGCCGCGCGCGCCTTGACCCGCATCAGGGTCGGCGTGGCCTCAAGTACTTCGGTCACTTCAACACCAGCGCCCAGTTCCGGCTTGCCCGACAGGCCGCTGCCGACCAGGGTGATCTCGCTTTCGGCACCCACCTTGATGTACGCCGGCTGCACTGCCAGCAGGCGTGCCTTGTCCGCTTTCACGGCGCTGAAATCCAGGCCGCGCTCATCGTGATCGGCCTCGAACATGCGGCCTTTCATCTCGCCATCCAGCGCCGCGAATACCTGGCGCAGGTTGCTGTCGCCGACTTTCACGTTGCCGCGCCATTCATAGCCGTTGTAGAGAATCGCCGAGCCGCTGCCCGTGAACGGCGTACCGTCGGCGTAGCTGCCGTTGACCTCGACCTTGAAGGTGTCGCCCTCCCCCGCACTGACAGTCATCACCCCGCGGACATCGCCTTTGGCCAACATGTGGCCGCTGAACGCCCACTGCCCTGGCAACGCATCGGCCTTGGGCCGGGCCTGCTGCCATTGGGCCCAAGCCGGGCTGTCGAGCGGGAAGCGCTTGGCCAGGTCCGGCACCATTTGCTTGAGGGCGATTTCCAGCCAGTCGCGATCGCGGGCCTGGGCCTGGTATTCGAGGGACGGCCATTGGCCGAGGTGGAAGTTGACCAGGTGTTCCCATTCCTGGGCCGGGCGGCGTTGCAAGGCGACCCGGGCACCGGAGTGGCAACGGCCACAGGTTTCACTGAGCTGTTGGTCGAAGTGCTCGACCGTGTTCAGCCGGCGCTCCATGGCGTAGCGCACGCCGTCGGTTTCACTGGGCGCCAGGCCCTGCTTGTCGGCCAGGTACTTGACCAGGGTGCGCCGATCATCGTCGCTGATCTGCAGGCCGTGCATGACCTGCATGCGGGCGATGCTCATCAGCCAGCCTTCGGGCGTCTTGCGCTGATGGCTGATGCGGCTGTAGTTGTCGTTGCCCTCGGGGATATGGCAACCCATGCACTTGGTTTGCAACAGGCTCGGGCCCTGCTCGGCCGCCATGGCCTGGGTGCTCAGCAGCGCGGCGGCGACCAGCGCCAGTTTGCCCGCATGCCGCCGGAGTCGAGTCGTCTTCAAGGTCAGACCTCCACGGTTGTTGTTCTTATCGTTTTTGCACGCTTTGGTACAGCAGATGTGCATGTGACTCTGGCGATACAGGAACTGTGCCACCTGCTTCAAATGTGTTGAATTTCAGCCTCTTAGTAGGTTTTTAACGGTCGTGAAGGCGAACCTGAGCCTTGTCGGAGCGTGCCATTTCGCGACAGTGTGTTTCATGTTGAGACAGGGCCCTGCCCCGCAAAGAGGCCAGTGCAGGCAGTGTTTCACCACCGTCTCACAGCGTCTCAATGTGCAACAGCGCAACCCTGCAATCGCAACCTTGCACGGCGGCAAACCCCAAGCGCCTCAAGCCCTTGCAGCCAATCGGCGACCTTGGCACGGCCATTGCGCAACCGCCTCTCACATTCCAATGACAAGAGGCACTGCCCCATGCTTTCCGAACTGCCCATCCTGCCCGCCACCCGCGCCTTCCTCGAACGCAAGCTGAAGATGCGCATCGGCGCCAACTGGCAGGACGCCGCCAGCGGGCGCACCCTGTCGTTTCGCAACCCGGCCACTGGCGAGGTGCTCGGTGAGGTGCCCGCCGCCGACGCCGAAGATGTCGACCGCGCCGTACGTGCCGCGCGCCAGGCCTTCGACGATTCGCCGTGGAGTCGCCTGCGCCCGCGAGAGCGCCAGAACATGCTGTGGCGTCTGGCCGACCTCATGGAGCGCGATGCGCAACAACTGGCTGAGCTTGAGTGCCTGAACAACGGTAAGAGCGCCGCCGTGGCCAAGGTCATGGACGTGCAGTTGGCCATCGATTTCTTGCGCTACATGGCCGGCTGGGCCACCAAGATCGAGGGTAGCACCGTCGAAGCTTCGATGCCGTTGATGCCCAACGACCAGTTCCACGGCTTTGTCCGCCGCGAGGCGGTTGGCGTGGTGGGCGCCATCGTCGCCTGGAACTTCCCGCTGCTGCTGGCCTGCTGGAAGCTGGGCCCGGCCTTGGCCACCGGCTGCACGGTGGTGCTCAAGCCCGCCGACGAAACCCCACTGACCGCGCTCAAACTGGCCGAACTGGTGGACGAAGCCGGCTACCCGGCCGGCGTGCTCAACGTGATTACCGGCACCGGCCTGAATGCCGGTGCGGCGCTCAGCCGTCACCCGGGCGTCGACAAGCTGACCTTCACCGGCTCGACCGAAGTCGGCAAGCTGATCGGCAAGGCGGCCATGGACAACATGACCCGCGTCACCCTGGAACTCGGCGGCAAGTCGCCGACCATCGTCATGCCCGACGCCAACCTGCAAGAAGCCGCCGCCGGCGCCGCCACGGCAATCTTCTTCAACCAGGGCCAAGTGTGCTGCGCAGGCTCGCGGCTGTACGTGCACCGCAAGCACTTCGACAACGTGGTGGCCGACATCGCCGGCATTGCCAACGGCATGAAGCTCGGCAGCGGGTTGGACCCAGCGGTGCAAATGGGCCCGCTGATCTCGGCCAAGCAGCAGGACCGCGTCACCGGCTACATCGAGCTCGGCCGCGAGCTGGGCGCAACCATTGCCTGCGGTGGCGAAAGCTTCGGGCCGGGGTACTTCGTCAAGCCGACCGTCATCGTCGATGTCGATCAGCGCCACCGCCTGGTGCAGGAAGAAATCTTCGGGCCGGTACTGGTGGCGATGCCGTTCGATGACATCGACGAGGTGATCGGCATGGCCAACGACAACCCCTATGGGCTGGGGGCGAGCATCTGGTCGAACGACCTGGGGGCGGTGCATCGAATGATTCCGCGGATCAAGTCCGGGTCGGTGTGGGTCAACTGCCACAGCGCGCTCGACCCTGCCCTGCCATTCGGTGGCTACAAGATGTCCGGCGTCGGCCGCGAAATGGGTGCGGCGGCCATCGAGCACTACACCGAACTCAAGTCGGTGCTGATCAAGCTCTGACCTTCAGCCGCTACCGGCCCTTGCACAGGTACACCACTGAACGCGAAAGCTGTGAGGTACCTGTGGCAGCGGGTTCACCGGCGAATCGGCCGGCACAGGCAGCGCAAAAACAACAATAAAGAACCATGGAGCACACCATGAGGCACACACTCGCCTGCACATTAGCCCTGCTGTTGGCTGCACCTGCCGCCCAGGCCCACGCGCTGTACAACCAAAACGGCACCACCCTCGACGCCGACCTCGAAGCCTTGTTCGGTGCATTCCACAGCGACGAAAGCTACAACCAGGCCGGTAACCGCCAACCCGGCAGCAGCAACTGGCGCGAGGGCTACGTCAAGTACGGCCTCAGTGCCAGCCAGGCCCTGGCCGACAACGGCGCACTGTATGGCGCCTTCAACCTGCTCAGTTCCGCCACCTGGGGCGATGGCGACGCCGCTGGCCTGACCCTGGGCGATGAACGCCGCACGGCCATCGAAGACCTGTACCTGGGCTGGCGTTCGGCCAACCTGTTCCCAGCACTGGGCGAGGATGGCATCGACCTCTCTGGCGGCCGTCAGGTGGTCAGCCTGGGCGATGGCTTCCTGATCCAGGGCGACCCGGTCAACTTGGGCAAGGTCGACCTGGGCGCCAACTTTGACCGCGGCGGCGCCTATTACCTGGCCGCGCGCAAAGCCTTCGACCGCACCGCCGTGCTGCGCCTGGGCGGCAAGCAGGGCTGGCGCGGCGACCTGATGTGGCTGAAGTCCGACAACCACTACCAGGCCGACACCTCCCTGGCGGTGGCCAACCTGGAACACGTCGCCGACGCCGGCACCGTTGGCCTCAGCTGGATCCGCGGCCTGGACGTAGACCAGCGCTACGCGCAGATCATGGGCCTGGAGCACCGCGACGGCATGGACACCGCCAGCCTGCGCGGGCGTGGCAACCTGGGCGTGAAAGACCTCGAGCTGGCTGCCGAGTACGTGACCCAGGACAAAACCGGCGGGCGCGAGAATGCCTGGTACCTGGAGGGCAACTGGACCTTCTCCGAGCTGCCCTGGTCACCCACTGCCACCTACCGCTACAGCCGCTTCTCCGAAGGCTTCGACCCGCTGTTCTATGGCCTGAGCCGAGGCTACGGTACCTGGTTCCAGGGTGAAGTGGCGGCCAACTATGCCGGGCCGTTCAACAAGAACAGCCAGGTGCACCACGTGGCGCTCAAAGGCAAGCCACGGGACAACCTGACCGTCGGCGCGCTGTACTTCGACTTCGATACGCTGGACACCGACCAGGGCAACCTCGGCGGGCGGGAGCTGGACCTGTATGTGGAGTGGATGGTCAACGACCACCTGCTGATCAGCCCGCTGGTGGGGTTCTACAAGCCTGAGCGCAGTGTGGCCAATGGCGGCACGCAGATGGGCAGCCGTGACACCGGCACCTATATGCAGTTGGTGGTCGGGACCTTTTTCTGACCTGCAACCCCGGGGGGCAAGCGAATAGCAGTTCAGAGGCTCCGATTCGGGACCCTGGGGCCGCCATGCAGCCCTGGGTTCTCAGGCATAGCCCTGCTCTGTGAGCCAACGTCGCAGCATTTTCTGATGCTCGACCTGCTGCCCCTCAAGCACGGCACTGAGCGCCTGGCCGGCCTGCAGCACGCGAACTATCGGCGCCAGCTCCACACCTTGCAAATGCCAAACCCCCAGCGGCTGGTCCGTCGTCACCACGACCTCGGCCTCATCCACCAGCCCGTCACGCAGCACCGGCTGCCGCGCCACTCGCACCGCGCGCCAGTCCGCGCTCAGGTGCAGCGGCTGGGCATCCGGCCAGCCCTGACGCCGGGCCCAGAACGGTTGCCCCGCCCGGCGTTGCTCCTGGGCATAGAAATCCCGGCCAATGCGAGCAAAGCGCAGGAACAACTGCTCGATCCGCTGCTGATGAAACTGGCGCGCCAGCCCTGCGCGTTCGGGTTTGCGCAGCAAGGTGTTGATCACCACAGGCGCCTGCAGCGCGGAAGACAGTGACTGGAAAATGCCATTCCCCGACAAGGGGTCAACCGCCATGGCGGCATCACCTACCCGCAGCCAGTCTTCCCCGACGCAATCGCCCGCCAAAATTGCCGTGCTGCTGCGTGCATGCACCTGCGCCGGCTCCAGAGCTCGCGCCCCGAACAGTTCGGCTACAAGAGAACTCTGACCTCGGCGCTCAGCGCAGTAGGCGGCCAGCTCGGACTTGCCCGGCAGCCCAGCGGCGTCCAGCGTGACTTGCCAGTAACAGCGGCCATCCTCCAGCCGCGCCATCCACGCCCAGCCATCCTCCAGGCTTTCCACTGCCGAGGCAGGCGCCCCTGGGCTACCCTGCCAGGCATTGAGCAGGCTGACAGTTTCCGGCCCGCGCAGGCGGTCCGCGGCCAGCGGTGCCTGACGGCCTCGGGCCTCAACGAGAAAATCAGCGATCAGTACCTGCCCATCGTCCAGACGAACACGATGACCGCCCTCGTGCACGAGCTCGCGCACCCGCCCCTCGACCACACTCACGCCCGCACGCTGAAGGTCCTCGCGCAGCGCCCGGTCAAACCGCTGTCGATCCAGCAGAAACTCCTGGTTCATGTGCAGGTGCTGGCCATTCCAGTGCACCTGCCGGGTAGCCGGCATGGCCGCCTGGCTCAAGGCCCCACCAAGGCCCGCATGCCGCAAGCCCTCCAGCACCCGTTGCGAAACCCCTTCAACTGCCGCGAAACGGCGCCACTGCGACACCACCGTCACGGTGTAGCCCAGCCGCCGCAAGCCGATGGCCGTGGCAGCACCTGCAGGGCCGGCGCCCAGCACCACAATGCGCGCATCAGCCACGGCTGGCACCTCGCCGTTCAGGGCCGATGAACGTCGCGTGATCGCGCAACCAGTCATGGACCTGCTGGCGATCCATACCCGGTTCGTCACGCAGCAACGCCGCAATCCTGCCGCTCAAAGCTGCACAGCCCAAGCTCGCGCCCGCTCTGCCGCCCGCACCTACATAACCGCCGAAAGCTGCCTGCCGGGTGCCAAGCCAGGACCACTGGCCGGGCGCGCAACGCGCATCACCGGTAACCCGGATCACCCCAGGGTAGCTGGCCGGGTACACCGGTCCACCCTGTGCCGGGCTGGATGCACACAACAGCACACCGCAAGCCAGCGCTTCGGCACAGGCCTGATGCAGCACGGGCCGGTCGTGCTGTAACCCCAGGCTGAGGTTGACCAGCGTAGCCCCCGCCTCCACCAGCCACAGCAGCGCCGCAGCCACCTGCAGGGCACTGGTACTGGCCTGGTCGCTGAACACCTGGGCCACCAGTACCGGCATCGGCCCGGCCTCACGCTGCAAGCTGGCAAGTACCGCGCTGCCATGCCCTAGCTGGTCGGGCAGCATTTCTCCTTCACGCAGCTGACCGTCCTCCAGCCAGAAACGCCGGGCGCCCAGCAAACCGCTGGCCTGCTGCGGCGAACAGCCACTGTCGATGATGCCCACACGCAAGTCAGTGCCCATGCTTGATCACCTCCTGCGGCAGCACCCGCAACTGGCCGTCATGCAGCTGCAAGTGCAGGTCGGCATCGGCGAGTATCGACGCGCGGTGGCTGATCAGGATGCGCGTGCGGCCGGCGAACAGTTGGTCGATGGCCGCGATCACTTCGCGCTCGGTGGCTTCGTCCACTGCCGAGGTGGCCTCGTCCAGCACCAGAATCGCCGGGGCCTGCAGTACCGCACGGGCGATGGCGATGCGTTGCTTCTGGCCGCCGGACAACTGCTGGCCCCGCTCGCCCAGCAAGCCGTCCAGGCCCAACGGCAGGCTTTCGACCAGGCTGTCCAGTCGCGCCAGGCTCACCACCCGCTCCAGCTCTGCACGGCTGGCTTCCGGCACGCCGTAGGCCAGGTTTTGCGCAAGCGTGCCGCGGAACAGCACGATGTCCTGGCTGACAACGGCTATACGACGGCGCAGCGCGGCCAGGTCCAGTTCGCGCAGATCAGTACCATCCAGCAGAATGCGTCCGGCGTCCGGGTCGTAGAAGCGCTGCAGCAAGTCGATGAGGGTCGACTTGCCCACCCCCGAGGCACCGCTGATGGCCACCTTCAGGCCACCCGGCACGCATAGCTGCACGTTGTCCAGCACGGTACCTTGCCGCCCTTCATGGGCAAAGCTCAACGTCTCCAGGCGCAATTCGCCCGGCCCGTCCGGAATGGGTTGCGGGTTGGCTGCCGGGCGCACGGCCACGGCCTCGCGCTTCAGCTCCATCACCCGCCCCAGGCTCACTGCCATGCGCTGCACCGCCACGTACAGGCCCAGCAGGCTCTGCACCGGGCCTACCGCCATGCCCATGTAGGTGGAAAAAGCGATCAGCGCACCCAACTGCCACGTCCCCTGGATCACCCACCAGCCGCCCACCAGAAACGCGCAAGCGCGGCACCAGGAAGTGAGCGTGCCGGGGATGGCCTGGGTGAAGAATTCGGTCACCTGCACCTTCAGCAACTGGCGCATGTAACCCTGGCCAAGCTGATCCAGCCGCCCTGCCTCGCGGCCTTGCTGGCCGGCCGCCTGAATGAACTTCATCGCCGGCAAGGTCTCGACCAGGAACGACGAAACATCCGCCGAGCGCTCGCGCAGGTTGCGCACTTCGCGCTCCACCTTGCGCCGCATCCAGCGCAGCCACAGCACCTCGATCGGCACCAGCAGCGCCAGCAACAGCGACAGCTGCCACGACAGCATCAGCATCAACGCCACCGCGCCCACCAGGCCAATCACCGCCGACACCGCGGAAAACAGCGAATCCACGGCAAAGCGCTGGATCTCTGCCACGTCACCATCCAGTCGCGAAAGAATGTCGCCCATGCGCCGCCGCCCATAGAACGTCGGCGACAACTGCTGCAGGTGCCGATAAAGGTCATCACGCAGGGCAAACAGAATGCGCCCCGACAGGCGCGTATGCAGGTAGCGGTTGACCCCGGCCAGCACCGTGCCCAGCAGGCCCGCGCCGATCATGATCGCCGCCATGTGCCAGAGGGTCTGGTAATCCTTGGCCAACAGCCCCTCGTCGATCAGCGTTTTGACCAGCCAGGGCTGTGCCAGCGCCAGCAGCGAGGCACCCAGCGACAAACCGAGCAACAGCCCGATGGCGCGCCGATGGGGGCGCACGAAACCATACAGCCAGGCCAACGCCTGGCGCATGAGTACAGGGTCGCTGGAGTCCACCAGCCTTGCGAACAATGGGCCCATGGTTCAGCCGCGCAACTGTTTGAGTTTGCGGTACAGCGTCGCCCGGCTGATCCCCAGTGCCTCAGCCGCGGCCGAAACATTGCCCTGATGGCGCGCCAGGGCGCCGCGAATCAGCTCCAATTCGTTGTCCTTGAGGCTACCGGAGGGCGCCGTGCCACTCGCCAGTTCGTCCAGCAGGCAATCGGTGAGGTGGTCAAGGGTCAGCACCTGTTCACCGTCCTCGCGCATGGCCAGCGCCGTGCGCACTACCATTTCCAGTTGGCGAATGTTGCCCGGCCAGTCGAAGCCTTCGAGCAATGTGGTCAGAGCCGGGTCCAGGGTTACGCCACGGGCATCGGACTTGTCCAGCAGGCTTTGGATGATCTGCGCCAGGTCATCACGCTCGCGCAGCGCCGGCAAACGCAGCGACACACCGTTGACCCGATAGTACAGGTCTTCGCGGAAATGCTGTTCCAGCACCAGGCGTTTGAGGTCGCGGTGGGTGGCGCAGATCAGCGCCACATCGATGTCCTGCTCGTCACCCGCCCCCAACGGCGCTACCCGGCGCTCCTGCAATACCCGCAGCAGGCGCGCCTGCAAGGCTAGCGGCATGTCGCCGATTTCGTCGAGGAACAGCGTGCCACCATGGGCCTGCATCAGTCGCCCGACCATGCCGCCGCGGCGGGAACCTGTGAAGGCGCCCTCGCGGTAGCCGAACAGCTCGGATTCGATCAAACCTTCGGGGATGGCTGCGCAGTTGACGGCCACAAACGGTTTGTCGGCCCGCGGGCTGGCCTGGTGCAAGGCCCGGGCGACCACCTCCTTGCCGGTACCGGTCTCGCCCAGCAGCAGCACCGGCAGGCCATTGCCCAGCCCCTGGCGGGCCATGCGCAGGTTGCGCGCCAGCCTTGGGTCGCCACCGGCCAGGGCGTCGAGTGCTGGCGACTGCTTGCTCAGCGTCGGCTTGCTGGCCGGCGTACTGCCATTGACCCGGCCATGGCGCGGCAGCTGCAGGGCACGGAAGTAGAACGCCCCCTTGGCCGTCTGCACACTACTCACCCCGCCCTGCCACAGGCGTGCGATGAATGCAGGTGAACGCTCGCCGAGCAGGTCCGTGCTGCGCCGGCCAATCAGCTCAAGGCGCGGCACTTGCAACAACTGGCAGGCACTGTCGTTGGCGGCCAGTACTTCGCCGTCCAGGCTCAGTGCCAGCAGGCCATGCCAGCAACTGTTGAGGTACTGCGGGCGGCTGTGGAAGGCCAGCACCAGTTGGTCCGGGTGGCACAGGCCGAACATACGGCTCTCGATGTTGCCAGCCGCCAGCATCAGCGTCGACAGGCTGTCCTGCGGTTGCGCCATCACCCCTTCGCGGGTGATGTCGAGCACGCCGATCACCTCGCCACGCGGGTCGCGCAGGGGCACCGAGGTGCAGGAGAATGGGCTGAGCCGGTCCAGGTAATGTTCACCGCAGTTGATCAGCGTCGGTCGGCCTTCCACCACGGCCGTGCCGATGGCATTGGTGCCGCGCAGCGACTCGCTCCAGCAACTGCCCGGGTGCAGGTCGCGCAGGCCCTCGCGGCTGAGTACGTGGGTCTGGCCTTCGATGGCCAGCACGTTGGCCTGGGCGTCGCCGAGGATGACGATGCCCGCCTTGCCCTGCCGTGCCACCAGGTAGTCCAGTTCCGGGGTGACGGCGTCGACCAGCAGGCGGTTGCGCTCCAGCAGCATGCGCAGGTCGTGGCCCTGCTCCAGCCCTAGGCCGACCTGCTCGCCCTGCAGGCAATCCAGGCCATGGCCCAGGCTGCGGCGCCAGGACGCGTCGATCTCGTCGCGCAGCATCCCCAGCGGCAGCTCGCCTTCGTTGGCCAGCTTCAGGCGGGCCTGGCGGGATTCATGCAGCGGGTCTTGGGCATTTATTATGGGGATATGTCGTGCCATTTGTACTCCAGCGCATGCTCTGGCACGGGCAGTGTAATGGGCCATTGTGCCGCCGCAGTCTGCATCAAAGAGGCGTGGGCATAATCAAAGAACACGAGGGTCGCACAAGTTTACATACACGTAAAGACAGGGAAAATACAGTCTACAGGTCCGCTATAGAGCAACAGCGATCAGGTGAAAAAAGCAAGATTGACCGCAGTTGATCATTCACGACAAGGCCGTCAGGGTGACGGCCTTGTGCATCATCAGCAAGGAAAGACAACGAGCGCTACGCCCGTTGCGCATCCATCACCTTCCCTCACGTCAGGTCATAGTCATCTATCCTCACCGGAGATGAGCGCCCGAGTGGGTCTTCGTAAATGGTGGGGTTCTTCAGGTAACGCTTCATTAGCTGTTCCGAAGTGAAAGTGTGTATACGTTCGACCGGCATCCACCTATTTCTAGGGTTAACATGATAAGTAACAGGTTTGAAGTTTTCATGTCGCTCCAGCATGGGCTTGCCATCCGCACCCAATACATAAGCGTGATCCTTATACACCCACTCCACCTTCCTAGGCTGCAAGTTGGCCCTCGCAATATCGACTCCAACGATATCTACAATTTCCTGATATGTATGCACGACATCGAATTTGGTCAGGGCCTCGCTTGACCCCCTAGCTTCCCCAACCAGCCCAGCGACTTCCATTGGCCCTCTGTAACCTTTTACCTCAACCCCAAGCTTCATGGCTAAGTCCCTGGCAAAGCTGCTCCCCGAATACTTACTGATAGTCGCCGAGTCGCAAACATGCAACTTTAACTCATAACCGTGGTAATTAACATTATGGTGATCCATATAATCAAGAAAGTCGTATGCATTCATTGAACTCCCATTCACTTCGATATAACCGGGCCCACCATGCCCTTCAATTACAAGCCGAGGCCTGCCCTTATGGGCATCTTCAAAGAGCCTGATGTCTCGACTCAAGTTTCTAAAGTTCGATCCTCCGCCCATTGTCCGGTTAAGGACAAATTTTGTGGAGGACGACCGCGACGCTGCGGCCGCTGCGCCGCCCGACATGCCAGCAGCCATGCTGGCTAGACCAAAACCGAACCCTACAACAGCCAACCCAGCTGATAAGTCTTTATCGCTGTCTTCCAACATGACTGAAGCGATTTCAAAACTGGCCGCTACCAGTGCCAACCCCGTCGTCGCGGCTGCCACAGCTAGGCTAGCGCCTCCCGTAAAGGGAGCCACCACAACATTGAGCACAGACATCGCGATACGGAATTCCTTGGTATACATTGCCGGTATCGCTTCTTGCCGGCTGTACTGGGCAACGACCTGATGACCGCTCGGGTCATGGTAGTTGACCGGATCACCCGCGCAGTATGCATACGCCGCGGGTCCACCGGCTCCAAATGGACTCCAACTATCCGGCGTGCGAAATGACATCAACTTAGGATCGTATACTCGATAGTTGCCCAAGTAGTAGGTGTCGTCCGGTAACAACACCTCGCCCTTGAAGCCAAGCCAATTCTCCCACTCGTCGCCTGCATCAGCGTAGCCATAGGGTGAGTAAGTATGGTAACTGACTGCCCCCTTCTGGTCGACCGTAGCGAACACAGTGCCGGCCGCGTCACGAAGTTCGAACGTGCATGATACCGACGGCTGACTTCCACCCTTTTTATCACGCCGCTGTTGCAGGTAACACCCCGGGCTCTCGTTAAGCAGAATCAGCTGCCGCTGCGTGACACCGCGCCACATAGTAGTGTTCGATGTTACCTGTGAGCGAGCGTAAACTTTGCCACCCCGATAATGAAGTTGGAAACCTCGGGTGGAGTCATTATTACCAGCCGTATAAAGACCCCGAATTCGACCGAGGTCATCGTAGCCGAAAGTCACGCTCACTTTGCCGGGAGCATAGACATTGCCACGCCACTCTGACGTTTTGACTTGCCCATTCTCATAATAACTGGTGCCAAACCCATTCCATCGACCCTTATCGTCACTCTTAATGACGGTTGAGCCGTGCTTGCTCAGCAAGCCTGGTTTTTTTTCAGTAAATTCACGATCGATGTGTGCACGCCAACTGGCGGAGCCGGGCGAAGCAGGTCTTGCCTGGAGATTACTAGAAATAACATTGCTCAGTACATCGTAGCTGAATGCCTGCTCATGGACAGTGTTTGTATTGTGAACATACCCTTGGCCCGTGGTGCTCCAGGTGATCAGGCGACCCTGCACATCGTACCCAAATGTTTCTTTGAAGTGCTCTTTGCTGGCTACCTTCAACGTATTTTCTTTTAACTTACCCGCTGATGTCAGCTTGCGTTCCATGACATGAGTGGGCATCCCTTCGCTGCTGAAGGTACGAGACGTTTCGTTACCCATTTCATCATAAGCATACGCCACTGTTACGGTGCGACCGCCCGCCTCATCCTTAACCGTTTCCTCCTTGAGATGGCCGTCATCCGCATAGGTAAAGGAAGTCTTGCATGCCTCGCTGCTCAAACCGCTCAGTCGCCCATACGCATCATACGCATAGTGGGTGACCGTGCCGCCGATATCCGTCACGTCCAACAACCGACCGCGTAGACTGTAACGGGACGACGTTGATAACGTTGCGGCCTTAGCGCCAGACGAACTATCGTGTACGGGGCACGTTTCAGTATAGGTAATGGTATCCATGTTCCATCGAGACACGTAGCCTGCCATTGCTGCGGGCCCCGTGAGGGCAGGAGCATTATTCGATCTGGAGGATCCGGGATAGCTGAATTCCTGTGAAACACCATTAACCGTGCGGGTAGAGACTCGCCCAAGGCTGTCGAGGGTCTGACTGCCCAGGGTAATGGCGGCGGCGTCGCTTCCGTGAACAGTGGTCAGGGTCGCATCAGGGCTAAGATGGGTTTGTGAGTATTCACTGCGCAGCTCGATGCCATTACTAACCTGTTTGGTTACCCGCCCAAATGCATCGTATTCGTAGGTTGATGACGGCTGCGAATTCGACGTTTTGCTGTTGAGCAATCCTGCTGAATTATAGCCATAGGCCACCTGATTGATTATTGTTTCCTTCTTGCCACTGCATGAACGCGACGTGAAGGATTGGAGTGCACCGTCGGAGGTAAACGCCAAGGTGCGTTTCAATTGGCGTGTCTTGTCACTGCTGCTAGCTTGGGTAAAGGTAAGGCTTTGGGTCGCAGCGTCGTACTGACTGCTGTATTCGAATGAGCCATGGGTAACACGGGTGCCCTCATTGGTCGCCGCCACAACTTTCGATTTCCGGTTAACCTCTTTATTTTCAGCATCTCGCAGTATATGTGTCACCGTGCAGCGTTTCTTGTCCTTATCCGCTGCCCACTGGGTAGTCTGGCTGGATAGTCGCGTGCCTGCCCCATCGTAATCGTACTCGACGAGGCTGCTCACCCGCCCTTTATCATCGCGGGTTATGCTTGCCCACAACAGCCAATTCGTTCCGTCTACACAACGTCGCACCTCTTGCTCACGCCCCAAAGCATCCACTGTCACACGTTGACCTGCGTTGGTTTCGCTGTCGATTGTCTGATAGCGAATATGCCCATTGCTCAGCAGTGCGGTGGAGTACTTCATTTTGCTTGAAGCTTCGTCGCCTTGGCTGTACTGCTCACCTTTAAGCAACCCCCCGTCGGTAAAACTCCAATCGGTTTGCAGGGCGTTGCTGTCTTTTGTCTGCACCACTTGGTCATTATAACCAGTAATTGTCTGGCTCGATGCGTACTGAGTGCTTCCGACTTCGAGGGTGGTGCTAAGGGTGCGTTGTCGTTTATTCTGAGCATCCACAGCACGGACAATCGACGTTTTTTTACGTGAACCGGCTATCTCCTTGCCTGTTTTATCAAGCAGGTAAACCGTCTGCGAAGTGACCTGACCGAAATCCGGCTTGCTTGCATCCGCACTGTATTCGAGCCGTTCGACTTGAATCCGTGTTGCGTTCCAATTCTTAAGTTTGAAACCATTAGCATTGAGTACGCTTTGTGCTCTCAGGCTCGCTTCAAGATTTTTCTTCTGCGCACTGTATTCTGACTTCTCGTCATCCGAAGGGGCATTCTTGATCTGTTTATCCAATGTCGTAAGCCAGTCCCCCGCAGCGCTTACTGCCAATTCAAAATGTCTGGTGCTG
Organism: Pseudomonas sp. SWRI77; assembly: GCF_014269105.1. Taxonomy (NCBI): domain Bacteria; kingdom Pseudomonadati; phylum Pseudomonadota; class Gammaproteobacteria; order Pseudomonadales; family Pseudomonadaceae; genus Pseudomonas; species Pseudomonas sp. SWRI77. The sequence goes on from NZ_JABWRV010000017.1 coordinate 86,102, forward strand.
AGGTCTACACTTTCCAAATTGGGCCCTAGCACCATGAGTCGGTGTGTCGGCACGACAAGCGGCGTTGTGGCTATGCCGTCGATTGACGCTCGGGTCAAGGTCTCATAGCCATAATAGGTGACGTGTTGGACCTGTGGCTTGCCATCGACCACGTGACTGACCTTCTGCGACTCAACATGAGCAACAAGCCCGTTGCCGTCTCCAGGGTACTCAATCTTTATTGGCAGGTTGAATGTAGCTTTACCGTAATCGCTATGTGCAAGCGATGCACGAACCGACGAGAGCGTCCAGACACTACTGGTCAACCCCCGATCGCCACCCAGTTCCAGGGGTAACAAGTCAGTGTATTGCATGCCGAATAAGGCCCGATACATCCACGCACCGAAACCGGTCTCGGCGTGCACGGCCCTCCATTCCTCCACCTCATAATGCTTATAATTTTTATAATAGGTCCATTCAGTAATTTGCCCGCCTTCCTCCAGGCGCACCAAGTTACCCAGCGCATCGATTTTCATTACACTTTTTTGCTCGGCATGCTCGCCGGTTTTACACGTCGTTGTCAGAGTGGCTGTGCCAGACGCTTCATCCAGTTCGACCTCATGACGCCGGAAAGTAGTCACTCCACTTGCGGATGTCAACGTTTCTGACGTCTGCACGCCGTCCTTGTACTCCAGGACCTGAGTCGTGACCTTTGTATCGCTTCGCTTGAACGCAATAGTCGTCTTATCAACCTCATAGGTATATTCACGACTCAGCACATCGAGGCCATCGGCGAGAGAAACGGTATGGCATTGAACTTTTTTATCCTTGTACTTCAATGTCTCCGCATCGATCCTTTTCATTGCTTTTTTGTTGACCGTACCGTATTGGGTCTCAAGGCTCACGCCATTGATTCTGCCGCTACTTGTATCGATACGATAGGTTTGCTCTTCTGCCAGCGCATCGCCCCCGAGCACTTTTACCACCCAGGTGTTTTCTTCGACTTTTATATCGTATGTGATGGTATGCTGAGCAGTGGGGTAGACATCTACCGAAAACTGCGTATCCGATTTCCACTTAAGCTGCACTAAATCCTCAAGGTCGTCGGCGATTGAGAGCAGTCGTGGCTTGCGTGAATTCCTTTCGCCCCAGGTAAAAGTCAGCGACCTGCCTACGGCAGGTACGAAACGCGTCAACAATACGTTGGACACTTCCGAGGGGTGCCCTTCACCGCAACAATCGAATATGTAGATAGCACCATTTCTTGAGATAAGCGCCACCTGACATTCGTCCAACTCATGGTAATAAGAGTATTCCTGCTGATGCTCGGCAAGCTCATGTTCCGACATGCTGTCAATCTGTGCCTCACCGACAAGCCGCTCACGGCGTTCTTGGGAATTTGCGTACTCCACCCTTTTCTTGGCAAACACACTGGCGTCCAGCAAAAAACCAGCGCCCTCTTGGCGCCCATGGTTATTCAAAGACGTATTGACCCGTCGACCATCCGGATGCAGAAGCCCTTCGAATTCCAACGTGTACTCATATTCGCCGCTGCGACATTCTTCGTCCCACGTCACCAGTTTTAATTCTTGCGTCCAGGAACCCACTGGCAGCAGGCTGACATCAGGGCTGTCAATAGGAGAGCTTATGGCCAGCTCAAATAACGCCCCACCCTCTTCACTACCTAACATAGCAAGCGGAAGTTTCAACCCCCCTTTCCCAGTCATCGGATTTACTGCAATGCAATCAATTTTTTGAAAATTACAATAAAGACCTTCAACATCCTTGGCAATTGTCACGGCATTATTCGCGTTGGTCATTTCATCCACCTCTTGAGACATTCAGTGCTTGAATTTCCCGCCTGCTGCGATGACAGCATTCGCGACACACAACGCCCTGACAACTGATAAAAATGACAGTAGTCTCCCGACATTTTTCGTGCTCTCACCTTTGCTGACAACCCGCAGAGGCGCCCTTGCGCCCCTTTGCCAAGATGACAACTGCTGTTTTTGATAATTGCAGCTGAGCGCTAATTTCTCTATGCTCGCCGCGAGGACAGCCACATGCGCGTTAGGCTGAACTTTGCCTTGTAGGGATCTGCCTAGTGCACGCTGGCTATAGCGTTTGTTCCTCAATATTCATGCGCTTCTGCTCACCTGACTAATACGGTCCATTCGGCATGAGGGGAGTTAATCTTACGGGCACTGCTGCGCCGAACGCCTCTCAGCCCCTCGAGTTGTGAAGTAAGCGAGAATCTGAAAACAGGCGCTATGAAATGGAACAAGCCGAATACCCGGCGTGTGGGGCACCTGAAGCATATGCACTATGAAAGGAGCCAAGTCGCAGCTGCTGCCGGGAGGGTGGGGTTGAGGCCTTTGGGACGATGGCCGAATGCAGCCTTCGAGCGGCCTTGGCGGGGCCAGACCGGTCGTGAAGGGCTGCAAAGCGGCCCCTGCGACTTGTGCATCATCGCTGATCCCGGGGCCGCTTCGCGGCCCGTTCGCGACGCAAGGCCGCTCCTACAGAGGCCTGCGTCGGCGGGGTGTTTCAAGCGAAGGGCATCAACCTGACCCTATGGAAGGCCGACTGCCTTATTTGTGAGGGAGCTGTCGCACGGTCAGGTGGTCGAACACCAGCATCGCACCATCTTCTTCGGTATCGACCACCACGGTCAGCACCTCCGGCCCGTCGATGATCATCTCCTTGGTGCCGTACCGCATGGCGCCTGGCCCCTCATCCGACAGATCCTCATAATCACCGCCTATCGCGGTTTGAACCCCACAGTAGCTGTTGCACCCCCAGGCGAAGGTGACCAGCCGACGCCCTGCGCCTTCGAGTACCAGCTTGATCGTAGAGTCTGCTTCCAGGTGATGGCCCTTGATCAGGCCTTTGCTGCCCTCATGCGGCCCGTCACTCACGCCCCTCGTTCGTCGGTCGAGCTGGAACTCGACGCCGTGGGTAACCAGCCGCGCGCAGGACCCGGGCTGTACGTCTTCGAAATCTATGTGTGGTGTGGGCGTTGGTCGACCTACTGCCTGATCCCCTTCGGCATAGCCGAAGCTCATGATTCCAGACCGGTCTGTCGGGAATCGCACATTGATCACCGGGACCAGTTGCTCGTAGAGCTGCTGGTAGCGAAGCTGGTCATACTGCGCCTTGGCAAGCGCTTCGCGCTCCCCTTCCACATAGAAGAAGGAATGCACCGGCAACGCTCCCCCTTCGCCTTGCTTCCACACCGGCAGCAACACTTCATTGTTCACAGCCCATTGCGCATCATTCAGGCCCTGACGGGCCTGTAGAGCAGTATTGAACGCACCGGCCGACGCCGCCTCTGTTTGGCGCAAATTCCAGCCGCACACCCGGTAGTTTTCAGCCTGCGGATACCTGGCCAGCCATTGCTGCGCGGTATTAACCGCCAGGGCCTGGCAGGTGTCGGTGGTTTCTTCAAACCCTCTGATCGGGCCACAGCCCTGCAGGGTCGACCTCTGGTTGGTGTTGGCATTGATGGGAAACGTGCAGAGTACATTCAGATGGGCAAGGCTACCCGGCGGGGCGTATTGCGGAGGGTAAAGGATCAAGCCATTCTGGTTACCGAAGGGCTTGCCGAAGTTGCTGTCGCGGCGCACCCAGGAAAACGCCACGCTTCCCTTTTCCAGCTGGCTGTCGCTAGATTCCCAGGGCAAAAATCCGATACTGCTGCTGGTTGTACGCAGCGCGATGCCGCTACACAAATAGCCGGGCTTGTCCGGCCCACCGCAGTCGTCGGTGGTGCTGTTGTACCACGTGTTCAGTTGATGCAGCGCCGTCTCGCCGCGTGCGTTGAGCACACGCGTCGCATCAGCGGCCAGTAGCGGTGGCGTCGAAATGCCAAGCAGGAGGGCAGCGATCGGGCGAGACAAGTTCCTCATTACGGACTTCCTCTGTCATCCGTGGAATGTCCGCCGATTAATTCACTTGTAACAGTTTGCCGCTACTGGCAGAAATGACAGGGCGTGCTTCAAACTGGGCCAGCCTTTGCGGGTAAAACCACATCTGGGAGCGGGTTTACCCGCGAAGGGGCCCTCAAGGTGGATCACGGCTGCTGATTCTGGCTCAGGTACTTGTCCACTGTAGCCTTGCCCTCCCCCGCATCTCCCGCCACCTGCCACAGCCGCCGTTCAATCCCTTGCGCCAGCAAGTGCCCTACCGCTGACTCGATCGCCGACAATACACAAAGCTGCGCGGGTTCATTGGTGGTGTACCCCACCTCCGCCTCCAGCAACTTCTTGAACTCGATGAACTTGAACACCCCCGCACTGCGCCCCACCGAATAGATGGTCTTGCTGGTCATCACGTTGGCCAGCACCTGCCCGGTGCGTACGTCCACCGCGCGCAGGTTCACGGTCACCTGGTCGACCCGGTATTCGCGGGAGATGTCGATGCCCAGGTAACGCGCCCCTTCCCCGCCACTGCGCACGTTGGTGTCGTAGGCGATGATGCCGCCTTCAAGCATCAGGTTGGCCGCCTGCAGCGGTGGCAGCTCACCCATGATGTTCTCCGCCACATCCGGCTTCTTCTGCGAGGCGCGGATGATCTTGCGCTCGGTCAGCAGGTTCTGCAGGCCTTCACGCTCCAGCACCACGAACCAGCCACTGGCGCTCAGGGCATCCATCAACATGCTGGCCGCGCCCTGGGTGACGCTGGTCGAGAACGAACTGGCCGGGGTCGGCTTGTACTGCCCAGTCTGGTCACGGAAGCCATACACCACCGCCATCAGCCGGCCTTTGGGGCGTGGCATGTTGATCAGGTCGTAGTAGGTCGAGGCCCGAGGGGTCAGGGTCGGGGTTTCCGAGTCCTGTTCGGCCGACATAGGGTCGCGCAGGCTGCAGCCTTGCAGGCCGTGCAGGGCGGCGAGGATCAGCAATGTGCTCAACAGACGTTTCATGGTGTTCTCTCCCCAACTCAAAGCCCTTCCCTCTCAGGGGTTCAGGCCGCTGACCTCAATGATCGAGATTTCTCCGGTGACGCGGTCGGTGACTTTGATGCTCAAGGCACCCGAGTCGTCGATCACATCGATCAGGAAGGCATCGGTTGCCATGCTGCCCGTGCTGCCATTACTGATGTTGTCCAGCAACTGCGAGAGCATTCGCGACTCCAACTGGTTGCTGAAGCGCTCCAGGGCCGTGGTGCCCGAAAAGGCGGAAGCACGGTCCTTGAGGTCGGGGTCGTCGTAGTCGTTCTGTGCCTGGGCGTTGTTCAGCAGCCAGGTGCCGTTGAGCGGGTTGCCACCGAAGGCCGGGTTGACCGGGGTGTACACCAGCTCCGTGGCCTGGGCGGCACAGGCGCTGGCCAACAGGCAGGCGGCGATGCAATGGGGAATGCGGGTTTTCATAGCTCGTCCCTCTCCAGATCGGTGGTGTCCTGCAGCAAGCGTTGCAGCTTGCGTTGAATGATCTGCTGCTTGACCAGGTCGGCGGCCGCGACAGCCTCGTCTTTGAGTTCCGTGGTGTTGGGTGGCAGGAAGCGCCGGTACAGCACTTCGCGCTCGAACTCCACGGTAACCAGGCTGCCCCAGCGGGCATCCGGGCGTTCGCGCACCACCAGGTTGAAATCCAGGCGGCTGGTGGCACGCAGGCGGTCGGCGAAGTAGTAGTAAAAGTCGTGGCCGATGTGCGAGATGGTGTTGTCGACGATGAAGCCCATCATCTCGTCCTCCTCAGCCGCCTTCAGCAGGCTGCAGGGCGATGCCGCCAGCAGCAGGCTCAGGCACAGCGCAGCCAGGCGTTTCATGGCGTGTCTCCCGCGCCGGCCTGGGGCTGGGCACCGTTGGGGCTGTCGGCGAACGCCTGCTCGGCGACGAACTGCCAGTCGCTGTAGTGTTCCAGCCCTTCGAAGCCCGACCACTCGGCAGTAAAACCACTGTGCTTGAACGGCGTGGCATCCGAGCGGCTGTGTACGCCGGTGATGCGGCCATCGATCGAGCGCAGCAGGCCCCAGTCATCGCTGTTGGTGATCGGGTCCGGGTAGAGCCTGCGGATGTGCCGCTTGGCCTCGGGAAAACGGTTGTCCTGCAGCAGGTCGGCCAGCTCCTGCGGGTACTGGGCCAAACCCGGCGAGGCGCGGTAGTAGCTGCGCAGGGCCTGGGCATACTGGCTGCCCACCCACAGCAACTGGCGCTCGTGATCGCGCCGGGCAACGCTCGACCAGACTGTCCCGGTGGCGGCCAAGGCCACGCTGCTGACCGCAATCAACAGCAGCACACCCAGGTAGGTGAAGCCGGCACAGGCCTTACCATTCGGCATAGAGGCTGCCATCACGCGCCCTCCCTGTAGCACCGCTCTTGATATCGGCCACGCCGCCGGCCACGCCCTCTGGCGGCGGCAGCAGTTGCCAGGCATCGCTGCGTTCGGTGATCGGGTCGACCGGGGTGCTGCGCAGGTAGCGCAGCTCCACCAGTTGCTCCAGCGAATCGGGGTAGTGCCCGGTGTCGCCGTAGAAGTGGTCCAGCGACTCGCGCAGCACCGCCAGGCTCTGGCGCAGCGTGGCCTCGCGGGAGCTCTCCAGGCTGTTGAAGTAACGCGGCATGGCGATGGTCATCAGCGTGGCGATGATCGCCATCACCACCAGCAGTTCGATCAGGGTGAAGCCTTGGCTGCGTTTCATGGCCGTCACCATTGCCCGTAGGGGATGTTGTTGAGGCCTTTGCCACGGGCCTTGGAGTACACGTCGAAGACGTCTTCGCCTTCACGCGGGCTGTCGGGGCTGCTGTCGTAGGCACGCAGGCCCCAGGCCCCCTCGTCGTCATCCTTGGCCGCCAGCAGCGGGTCGTGGGGGATGCGCCGCAGGAAGTAGAACTTGGCCCCTTTGGCACTGCGCACATCGCGCACGCCTTCAACCAGCACCTGCAGGTTTGGCGGGTAACCGCTGGCATCCAGGCGCTTTTCGATGTAACCGGCGTCGAAGGCACGCTTGTAGGCGTCGATGGCATCGCGGATCTGGTACAGCGCCTCGCGCAGCTGTTGCTCCTTGCCGCGGCGCACCACGGTTTCGGTCAGCGGCGCGGCCATGCTGGCGAGCAGCCCAAGCAGTGCCAGGGTCAGCACCACCTCGATCAGGCTGAAGCCTTGCACGCGGCGTTTCATGGCCGTGGGCTCCCGTTGGCGGGCACTACGGCCATCTGGCTTTCGACCACCGGCTTGTCACTGGACGGCGCAGTGCCCGGCACCTCCATCGGTGGCAGTGGCGCCATTTGCCGCACCTGCAGGCTCGACTCGGTGCCGGTGGCGAACTCCATGTCAGACGGGCTCTGGTACGGCAGGTTGCGCACGATGCGCGGGGTGATCGCCAGCACCAGTTCAGACTTGCTCATGTCGTCCTTGTTGCTGCCGAACAACCGGCCCAGGCCGGGAATGTCGCCAAGGCCCGGGATCTTGTTGCCGCTGGCGTTGTGGTCGTTGCGCACCAGCCCGGCCAGCACCTGGGTTTCGCCGTCGTGCAGGCGCAGGCTGGTCTGGGCGTTGCGGGTATCGACCTGGACTGGGATGGTGCCCTGGCGCGTGGCTTCCAGCGGGGTGGCGTTGCTCACTTCGAGTGCGATCTTGATCGCCACTTCGTTGTTCAGGTGCACGGTCGGCTGCACTTCGAGCTTCAAGCCCACATCCAGGTAGGTGACACTCTCGGTAATCACCGGGCCCTGGGTCGAAGGCACGGAGGTGGCGCTGATGATCGGCACCCGCTGGCCAATGTGGATACGCGCCTGCTCGCGGTTGCTGACGCGAATCACCGGGCTTGCCAGGGTGTTGATGTCTTTGTCCTGGGCATTGATCTTGGCCTGCGGCGCCGGCGAGATGCTGATGCGGCTGGAGTCGATGCCGCGCAGTTGGTCGAGCACGCTGACCGACTTGCCGTCGGAGGTCAGCACGCCGAAGGTGTTGGGCCATTGCAGGCCGAGGTCGAGGATGCGCGAAGTGGCCACCTCCATCACCTCCACTTCCAGCACCACCTCGGGGTTGGACTGGTCCTGGGACTGCAGCAGCTTCTCGGCCATGCGCACGGCATCGGGGCTGTCGCGCATGGTCAGGGTGTTGAGGCGCTCGTCGACGAACACGTCACGGGTCTTGAGCATGGTCTTGACCATGTTCAGCGCCGTGTTGGCGTCGATGCTGGTCAGGTAGAACGTGCGCATGACCAGTTCCTGATAGTCCTTGGTCTTTTGCGGCGAGTCGGGGTAGATCATCAGGGTGTTGTCGTTGACGATCTTCTGCCGTAGCTGGTTCTGCTCCAGCAGCAGAGCCACGGCGTCCTCGATGCGCACGTCGCGAACGAAGATGGTGGCCTTCATGTCCGGGCGCAGGTCCTTGTCGAAGATGAAGTTGATGCCGGCGACCTGGGACAGCACTTCGAAGATGGTCTTCAGGTTGGCGTCGCGAAACTCCAGGGTCACCGGGCGTTCCAGCTTGCTGCGCAGTTGCGGGAACGGCTGCGCGGTGCGCGCCTGGACGTTCTCGATGTCACTGCGCAGGGTCATGCCCTTCTGGTTCTGCGGGTCCAGGCGCAGCACTTCGCGCATGTAGCGCTCGGCGCCGAACAGGTCGCCCTGGCGCAGGGCCGCCTGGCCAAGGGCGACACGTTCGTCGAGGGTGCGGATCAGCTCCAGTTGGCGGATGCCTTCCTGGGCGCGGCGGTTGTTCGGTTCGATGCTCAGCACCCGGCCATAGCCCATGCGCGCACCGGCGAAATCGTGGCGGATGCGGTCGCTGTCGGCCTGGCTCAGCAGCGCCTCGACCGCCGCTTGGCGGCCATGGGCCAGGGCGATGTTCAGCTCGGTGTCGCGCGGGTCTTCACGCAGGGCCTCTTCCAGACGCGCGATCCCGGCTTCGTACTGCCCCTCCTTCATCAGTTCTGCGCTGTCTTCACGTACCGCACTGGAGCCGCAGCCTGCGATGGCTACGCACAGCGCCAGAAGCAGGAACGGAGCAGGCTTGCACAGCTTTGACGACTTCATGGTGCGCTCCCGACAGACAAGGTCTGCGACTGGTGCAAAGGCAGGTAGACCAGGTCCAGCTCATTGGCCGAGACCCGATCGAGGCGGTAGGTGTCTTCGATGACGTCGCCCTGGCGCACGACGTACAGTTTTTCGCCGCTCTGCAGAAACACCTGCAGGTCGTCGCGATCGCCCAGGCGGCCGACGAACTGGAAGGGCAGCGCCGGGGCGGTGGGCGCGGCAACCACCACAGGCGCGGCGATGACCGGTTGTTCGGTGACGGTGGCCAGGGTTTGCGGTTTGCTCCAGCGCTGGCTCGGGAACAGATCGGTAGAGACCCGTTGCGACCCCTTCGCGTCAGCTCCGCGCCCCGATGTGTCCGCTTCCACACGGTCAGGGGTACTCACAGAACCTGTAGCAGCAGGCTTGCCCGCGAACAGCCCCACACTGTCCTCTTGGCCGAACCAATGCTCCGGCGCCCACGCCAACGCGGCAGAAAGCCCTAGAAACCCGGCCCAGATCACCGCACGTTGAGTCTTCATCACGACCTCGACAAGTAGAGGGTCATGCGCAGGCGGGCGTTGAGCTCGCTGTCGCCGATGCGTTTGCGTTGCAGCTCGAGGTCTTCCAGCACCAAGGTTGGCAGCTGGCCCAGCAGGCCCTTGAGGAAGCCGCGGATCTGCGGATAGCTGCCGCGCACCGGCAGCACGATCTGGTAGCGCGCCAACTGGGTTTTCGGGTCGATGCCCAAGGCATATTCGCCGCGTGCCAGGCTGATGTGCTCGGCACTGGCCAGGTGATACAGGCGCTCGATCAGCTCGCTGGCCTGCGGCTGCCCAGGCAGTTGCTGGCGCAGCGTGTCGAGGGCCTGCTGCTCGGGTTTGACCGCGATCTTCAGCTCGCCCCGCTGCACCCGCCCCACTTGCACGCTGGCGTCCGCCTCGCTGGCGCGCAGTTCGCGCACGGTTTGCCAGTGCGGCAACACAGCGGCCAATGCCACGCCGACGGCCAGCAGGCCAACGGCGACAGCGGCTAGGCCCACCGGGCCGATGCGGCGCAGACGCTCCTGCATGATCAGGCTGCTCAGCGGGTCAGGGACGCGCATGGCCGGTCTCCCAGGTAGCGGTAAGGGTGAAACGCACCGGGTGCTCCGGCTGGCCCACCATCACCTCGTGGTTGAGCAAGGAAACATCGCTGAGCTCGGCGCTGGCCTCCAGGCGCTGGTGGTACTGCAGCATCGCCTCCAGGTTGCGCGCCTCGGCGGCGATGCGTACCTGGCCCTTGCGTGCATCCGGGGTCAGGCCAAGCAGCGCGACATCGTCCTGCGGCTGCGCTTCGAGCATGGCGAACAGCTGCTGCCAAGGCCGTTGCAGCTGCTGCGAGACACTGCGCATCTGCGCCAGGCGCTCGGCCTGTTCGCGGCTGGCAGCACTGCTTTGCGGGGCCGCAGTGGCCGGGCGCCGGCCCAGTTGCAGTTCCAGGCTGTGCAGGCGGCCTTCCAGGTCGACCTGCTCGACCTGCAGGCGTTGTTGCAGCACCACCAGGGCGGCCACCACGGCGCAACCCAGGGCCAGTAGCGACCAGGCCAAGGCGCCGCTGCGCCGGGGCTGGAATTCCAGGTCGAGGCGGCGCATGTCAGGCCACCGCCCGCCACATGGCGCACAACGGGTCGGCTTCGCTGGCCGGTTGGCACAGCTGCACCGCCGCCAATTGCGGCACGTCGCCGCGGCCGGGTGCATGCAGGTACACCCGTGGCAGATGCTCCCCGTACAACTCGCAGGTGCGTTCGATCAGCGCCTGCAGGGCCTGGTCGTTGTCGGCACAGCCTTGCGCCAACACCTGCTGCCAGGCCCCCCCGGCGGCCAGCAGCAGCACGCTGCGGCGTGGCTCGGCGAGGACAAACAGGAAGTCGCCCTGCCCCAGCTGCGCCGAGCAACGGTTGTAGGCGGCCATCAGGTATGGCTGCACCGAACGCAGCTGCAACCGGCTTTCCCGCCCCAGTGCCTGCAGCCGTTGCAGCAAGGCCTCTGGCAGCGCGGTGGCAATGCGCGCGGCGCCTGCCGGCTCCGGCGAGAGGACGATGCGCCAGTCGCCCAGCGACTGCCCGTAGAGGTTTTCAAAGCATGCCCGCGCATAGGCATCGAGTTCGCGCGGGTGGCCGATGGCATCGCTCCAGGGCACCAGGCAGAAGCGGCTGTAGCGGGCCGACAGCAATACCCGCAACTGGGCACCGCGTACGGCGTGCTCGGCAAGCAGCGCGGCCAGCGCCTCGAGGGCGGCGTCCCAGGCCGGTTGGGCCGCCTCGCAGCTGAATTCGCGGCTGCCTAGCCACTGCTGTTGGTTGGCGTGCCAGCGGCCCAGGCCTACACCCTCGGCGCCGAGCACGGCACAGTATCTATGAGCACCACGATCACGCGATAAATGTGACACGGTTGATCTCCTCAAGGGTGGTGCGGCCTTCACGGACCAGGTCCAGGGCCGAGGCGCGCAGCAAGCGCAGGCCGCGCTGGCAGGCGAGTGTCTTGATCTGCGAGAGGGGGCGGCGTTCGACGATCATCTGCCGCAGGTCGTCGTCCAGATGCAGCAGCTCGGCGATGGCACTGCGGCCGCGAAAGCCACTGCCGCGGCACTGCCCGCAACCCTGGACGCGGACAAACGTCCAGCCGGCCACGGCGTCACGGGTCAGGCCTGAGGCCAGCAGGGTTTCATCGTCCACCTCGCAGGCTGTGGCGCAGTGCGGGCAGGCCAGGCGAATCAGGCGCTGGGCCAGGATGGCGTTGAGCGCCGAGACGAAGCTGTAGGGGTCGACCTGCATCTGGCTGAAGCGGCCGATCACATCGAAGACGTTGTTGGCGTGAATGGTGGTGAATACCAGGTGCCCGGTCAGGGCCGACTGCACGGCGATCTGTGCGGTGTCGGGGTCGCGGATCTCGCCAACCAGGATCTTGTCCGGGTCGTGGCGCAGGATCGAACGCAGGCCGCGGGCAAAGGTCAGGCCCTTCTTTTCGTTGACCGGTATCTGCAACACACCGGGCAGTTGATATTCGACCGGGTCTTCGATGGTGATGATCTTGTCCACGCCATGGTTGATCTCGCTGATCATGGCGTACAGGGTGGTGGTCTTGCCGCTGCCGGTGGGGCCGGTGACCAGGATCATGCCGTAGGGCTCGGCGGCCAGCCGGCGCAGGGCGCGCAGGGTGTCGTCGGCAAACCCCAGGGCCTGCAGCTGCACACCGCTGACCTTGTCGGACAGGTCCTGTTTGTCGAGCACCCGCAGCACGGCGTCTTCACCAAAAATGCTGGGCATGATCGAGACGCGGAAGTCGATCTGCCGTTCGCCCACGGCCACCTTGAACCGGCCGTCCTGGGGCACGCGCTTCTCACCGATGTCGAGCTCGGCCATGACCTTGATGCGCGAGATCACCTGGTCGGCGAAAGCGCTGCCGCTGGCCTTGCCGGCACCGTTGAGCACGCCGTCGATACGGTACTTGATGGTCAGGCCCTGGCCGGTCATGCCCAAGTGGATGTCGCTGGCGTGCAGCTTGAGGGCGTCGTAGAGGGTCGAGTTGACCAGTTTCACCACCCGGCTCTGGTCTTCGCTGATGCTGGTCAGCGACAGGCGTTGCAGCGGGTCGCTTTCGCTGCTGGCTTCGCTGTCGTGGTCAAGGGCATCGACGGCATGGAAGCTTTCTTCGTGGCGGGCCAGAAACGTCGCCAGCTCGGCGGCGTGGGCCAGGTACAGTGGCGCGCCTTGCAGCACATCGTCGATCCAGGCCAGGCGCGAAGAGTCGAAGGGGTCGGCGAACACGCCCAGCAGTTCGCCTTCGCGCTCGATCAGCACGAATTCGCGTTTCAGGCACTGGGCCAGGCTGACCTTGTCGAAGCGTGGGCTGCTGGCCAGCAGGGCTTGGCTGTGCAGCACCGGGTAATGCAGGGTGATGCCCAGGCGGTGGGTGAAGGTGCCTGGGGTGTCGTTGGCCAGGCGTTCCAGGCAGTTGAGCAGGCGTTCTTCACCGGCTTGCAGACGGGCCTGGGCCAGCAGGTCACGCGGGTAGGCACACAGTGGCTGTGCTGGCTGCAGGGGTGTGGCGGCTGTATCGACTGCTTCGGACATGGCCTGCGACTCCACTCAGGGGGCGCGTCGCAGGCTGGCTCAGCCAGGGTAGCGGGCGCCGCTATTCCCCTGTGAGCAGTTGTTCGTCGTCAGCACCTGGGGGCTTTGCGCCATTGCGGCGGCGTTCGGCCAGTACCCAGCTACCATCGTACAACTGCAGGGGGAACGATTCGTTCCTGGTCTGGCGTCGTTCGACGAACCCTTCTGCCGGGTTGTCCGTGGCCCTGCGCCGGCGCTCGATGCCCATCAGGTCGAAGATCGCGCGGGCCAGTTCCGCCAACGGGAACGGCTTGAACAGGACATGGGTCACACCCAGTTCGGCGGCGCGCTCACGGACCTCGGCAGTCGGGTGGGCGGTGATCAGCACGAAATGGCACTGCCTGTTCTTGCGCACGGTCTCCAGAACCTGAAACCCCTCCATGTCGGGCAAGCGGTAATCCAGCACGATCACTTGCGGTGCCAGGCTTTCAGCCTGCTCGATACCACTGGCACCGTCGTGGGCAACATGAACATCCAGGCCTTGCGCCTGCAAATACGCTTGCAGGTTCTGCGCGAGGGTCTGTTCGTCATCGACTACCAATACTCTGTTCACCAAGGTCGACTCCCCAATACTGCCCGGTTACCCGGTCTGCGAAGTGCGGCCTCGATAAGGCTTGAGCAGGCTTCGTGCCAGGCGTGAATAATCATGCTGCACCACTGTAAGTCGTTGATCTGGCAAGGCTGCCCGAAGGCGCCCAGCCTGCTGCGCGCAGCCAGGCTTGCCCAGTTCCCCACATCCGGGGGACCTGATGGCACTTTGCCAAGTCGTTATCCCCCAGCTTTGGGGGAACACCATTGCGGGCCTCAGTCGGCGATTTCCACTTTAGCGGATTCGCGCAAACGTTGGCGCACGGTTTGCCGAGCCTGCGCCTGCAATTGCCCGATGAGCGTGGCCCTGGCCAAGCGCAGGCCCTGTTCTCGTATGACAGAAGGATTATCACTTTGGTTCTGCGCTCCTTGCAGGGTTTGCCGATTGGCCTCGTAGAAGGCCTCTACTTGTGCCTGGCTGGGCGCGTCGACCGCACTCAGTTGGGCATACAGCTGCTGGGCTGCCATCTCGTGACGGGTGTACTGAGCGTACTCTGCCCTATTGAAACCCGCCTCCGCCAGCCGCCGCTCGAACACGGTCGGGCTGCCGAATGCAGCCTCCACTTCGCCGACATGGGCAGCTACCTGTGCGTCACTGATGGCGATGCCCTGGCGCTGGGCTTCCTGCCACAACAGCTCCTTGTCGATCAGCTCATCCAGGGCCTGGTCACGCAGGCGTTTGTACAGCGTCGGGTTGCGGATGCTGGCTACCGCCCGCCCCTGGGCTTCGAGGTATTCCGTGAAGTAACGCTCCAGGCGCAGGGTATCAATCTGCACACCGTTCACCCGCGCTGCCGGCACATCGGCCCAGCTCGCCGTGGTGGTCAGCAACAACAGGCACAACAACAGGGTACGCATGGCAACCTCCGCTCAAAGGGCGTCCGGCACAGGCCGGTACGGGGTAACCGAGGTGAATCGCGGCCCCGGCAAGGCCACTGCCACCACATGGGCACCGGCCATGCCCTGCCGGCGGCCGGGGCCAAAGCCCAGGGCCGGGGTCAGGCCGGTCGTGACATCGTGCAGGCCTTCCAGGGCCGTGATCAACTGCTCGCGGCTGGCATCCCGGCCAATCTGCTTGAGGGCTTCGGTGAGCAGGCGCAGGGCGCACAGGGTATTGACCTGCAAGGACGCCTGGCGTGGGTCGAGGCCCTGGCGTTGCTGCAGGCCGGCCAGGGTTGCCAGGCCCTGTTCGGTCCAGTCTTCGGGTACGAACGGATAAGCCAGGAAGACCCGTTGCGACCACTGCTCAGACAGGCTTGCCAGCCCCCCGACCACCTGGCTGGAGGCCGCGAACAAGTACGGTTTGCGACCTGCCGCCTGCAGCGCTGTGGCCAGGTCGGCAAAGGCCTGGGCGCGGCCGAGAAAGACGATGCCCTGGCCGTCCACGGCCTGGCCATCGAAGGCCTGGATGGCGCCAGGTGCCCAGCCTTGCTGCACAAGCTGCTCGCGCACCTGCTCGGCCAGCGGCGCTTGCTCGTTACCGGCGTAGACCACGCGCAGGCCATCCGGGCCGAGGCCCAAGGCTTCGCGGGCATGGCCGGCCAGGCTCAGCAGTTGCACGGGCAAGCCCGGCAGAGGGTCGAAGATCTGCGCACTGCCGCCACTGCGCGGGGTGCTGCCGATCAGCGGCACATTCTGTTGCGCCAGCACGGGCGCCAGACGCTGGTCTAGCATCGGTGCCAGGGGGGTGATCAGGCTGAACACCTGCTCGTGTTCCAACAGCTGGCGCAGGGCCTGTTCGGCGCTGTTTGGGTCGTTGCCGGGGTCGAGCACCACCAGCTCCAGGCGCCGCCCATGCACACCGCCTTGCTGATTGAGTTGCGCCAAGCCGTCTTCAAGCACCGCGCGCACCACATGCCCCGCTTCGGCCAGCGGCCCAGAAGCGGGGAGCAACGTCCCCAGCCGCAGTACGCCCTCCTCCACGCCCGGGTCGCGGTCCTCGGCCAGGCGTTTGAGGTAGGCCGTGAGGTTGCGCTGGTCGGCCAGGGTCAGCTCGAAACGCGGCATGGCGGTGTCGAGGTGGTTGCCGGCAGGGTCCACACCCCGCTGGATCGCCCTGGCAAGGCTGGCGTCAGTGTAACCCGGGTAACTGCGCCCGTTGGCCTGGCGCTCGCCCTGCCCCAGTGCCAGGCGCTGCCATTCGAGGCTAGGTGGGCGAACACCGCCCTCGGCGCGGCCGCGCCCGTCGCTGCCGTGGCAGCTGGCGCAGGGCAGCACGCTGGCCGGCACGCTCATGTCGCTGGCGCCCACCCGCGCCAGCAATTGCGCGTCACTGCTTGACAGGCCTTCGCGGTACAGGCGTTTGCCAGCCTGTTCGTGCTCGCTGAGGTCAAGGGCGAAGGCTGAGCTGGCAACGCTTAAACCTAGCGTCAACAGCAGGGCGTTGTATGCGCGGCCAAACCCGCCTGCACTCATGATGTTCACCGACCCGCCAGCGGTTGGGTCAGCAGCTGCATGCGCTGGGCGATCGCCACAGGTGGTGCATCCGGGCGGATCTTGCTCCAGCGCTTGCCTGCCACGTCACCGGCAATCAGTTGCGTGGAATGCTGCTCGGGGCTGGGCAGGAACTGGCCGATACGGCCCAGTACCAGGTCGACACTGGCCTTGTCGCCCGTCAGGAACAACCAGTTGGGGCCATCCACACCCTGCTTCTGGGCAAAGGCCTTGAGCGCCGCCGGGGTGTCGTTGAGCGGGTCGCTGCTGATCGAGACGAACGTCACCTGCCCTGCCAACACCGGCCCCATGGCCTCACGCACCTCCCGCAGTTTGCGGGTGATCAGCGGGCAGGCGTCGGTGCAGTGGGTGAAGATCACGTTGAGCATCACCACCTTGTCCTTCAGCACATCACTGTAAAAGCGTAGCTCGCGGCCGTTCTGGTCCTTGAGCACGGTATCGGTGAACCAGGTCTGCGCATCGCGGGTACCGCTGCCACTGCTCATCACCTGGGGCGCGGGCTGTGGTTCGGGGGCCTGGGGCGCATGGCCGTCATGGGCGAAGGCCACCGAGGCGAGAATCCACAGGCAGCCGCCCAATACCAGCCAGTCGAAACTGCGCATACCGACGCGGCGAGAGGTCGAATGGCTCATGGTTGCACCTCGTTATGGTCGGCGATGGGTTCGGCGCTGTGCTCGGCAATGGCCGTGCTTTTGGCATGCACCCGGCGGGCGCTCAGGCGGTTGATCTCCGCGACCAATACCGTCGGGTCGGTGAAGCCGTAGTAGCGGGTCCAGTGCCCGCTGCGGCCATCACCCACCAGGATCAGCGGCGGGTGCTGGCTCAGGTCGGCACTGAAGCTGCCCAGGCCTTTGAGGGTTTCGGTGATGGCGTACGGCGTACCGGTCAGCCAGCTCCAGCCTGGCCCTTTCTGAAAGGCCTTGGCGTAGTGCTGCAGGCGCTTGGCGTCATCGCGCTGCGGGTCGACGCTGATTGACACCAGGTGGATCTCATCGCCGACACGGCCGCCCAACTGCTGCTGGACCTTGCCCATGATCGACGACACCACCGGGCACACCGTGGTGCAGCTGGTGTAGATGAACCCCATCACCACCAGGTGATCCCCGACCAGGTCCTTCTCCAGGCGCACCGGCATGCCGTCCTGGTCGAGCAGCGAGACATCGGCGAAGCGCAAGCTGGCCTTCTCCTGCCGCGCGGCGGGCGGTTGCTCGGCAGGGCCGCCGTGGTCATGCCCGGCGTGGGCCAGGGCCAGGTTGCTGGACAACATCAGTGGCAGCGCCAGGCTCAGGCCCAGCCGTGTAAAAGCATGCTTGGCGTTCATCGCACACTCCTTATTTGCATCTGGGTAGCGTCCCCTTGGGCAGCCGTGGAGACCGAAACCGGCAGGACGCGCAGGCTGGTGTAGTTTTCTTCGGCAAACTTGCGGCCAAGCGACGGCGACTGCACATGCAGGTACCAGGCGCCGGCTTCAGGCAGGGTCAATGCAGCCTGGTAGATGCCCTCGCCCACTTCTTCGAGGCGCAGGTTGCGCGGCATCGACGACGGCGCCAGGAAATAGCGCAGGCTCAGGTCGCTCAGGCCCAGCCGCGGCTCGCCATCATCGCCAACGATGCGCACCCGCGCGGTGAAGGCGCTGTGCTGCGGCAGCGGCTGTTCAAGGCCGAGAAACTCGGCATGCGCGCCCTTGTGCTTGCGCGCATTCGGCGCTGCGGCGACATCGGTGCTGAAGCAATGAATGATCTGCGGCTGGTTGAGCAGGAAGGCCACATCGAACTTGCCGGCTGCCGGCATTTTCACCGTCGAGCCGTACACCCCCGGGGCCACCTCGCGCAGGCTGCGGTCGACGACGATGGCGGCGCGGGCCTGATGGCCGCGGTTGTTGTAGCCGGACATCGGCGCGTTCATGCCCTCGGCGTAGAAGTAGGTGGTGTTGTCCACCGGGTTGACCACGAACACCGAGTTGTCGTCACGCGATACCGACAGCCCCTGGGCCAGCGGCAGGTCGCCGGCCTGGCGCGGCGCGGCGGGGCCTGCGTCGAAGCCTTGGACGATCGGCGAACGCCCCTGCCCAAGGCTGCCCAGGTTGATCATGCTAACCCTCGACGAGGCCAGGCCGCGCACGTAGGCATAGCCCTTGGTGAAGGTCAGCTGATACGGTTCGGCCGCCACCGGGATGCGGTGGATCAGCGTGTCGGTACTGGCGTCGATCACCAGGGCCTGGTTTTCCAGGGTGTTGAGCACGATGCCGTAGCGCCCGTCACTGCTGAAGCGCATCGGGCCCAGGCCCTGTTCGGCCGTGAGGGTGTGGCGCAATTGATGGCTACGGCCATCGAATACCCGCACCGTGCCTTCCCTGCCGTCGACCACGTAGACCGCCTGGGACAACGCCGAGTAGCTCACCGACAGCGGGTGCGGGCCCACCGCCAGGGTCTTGGCCAGGCGCATTTCGGGGATGTCGATGATGCTCAGGGTACCGCCGTCGCGGTTGCTGACGTAGGCGTAGCGCGAGTCGCTGCTGAAGGCGATCTCGTGGTGCCCGGAGCCGGTGGCGAAGGACTTGAGCGTACTGCGCCCGGGCACATCGATCACCGTTACCCCACCCTTGGCCGGGTCACTGCTGTTATTGCCCACCCAAAGACGGTGCTGGTCAGGTTGCAGCACCACCCGCGTCGGTTGCTCGCCGGCGTCCAGGTCCGCCACGCGGGTGAAGGTTTCGGTGTCGATCACCGACACCTTGCCGCGCTCGGGGATCGACACGAACACCTGTTTGTCGTCGCCGGTGGCCGCCCAGTCCATGGGGCTGCCTGGCAATTCGATGCGGGCCATGGTGCTGGTGACACCGCCCACCGACACCGTCGGGTCGATCACCGTCAGGCTGGCGTCCTTGTTCAGCATCAACAGGAAGTAGCCGTTGAGGTCGAGCAACGGCCGGGCGCCAATGCTGCTTTTCAAGAACAGTGCGACACGGGCCTTGCAGCTTTGGTCACGATCGCCGACCGGTGCCGACTGGGCTGGGTCGATCCAGGCCCCCGGCGCCATGCCCGACAGCGGCTGGCCGCTGGTCTGGTCGCTGACCTTGAAGCGGATGCCGGCAAAGGCGCCTTCGCGCAGCTCGCCCCCGGCCAGCGGGCGGGCCTCGAACTCCACGGTCACGCCGTCCCGGCTGAGCCGATGCAGGGCCTGCGGGTCGGCAGGCTCCTGCAACAGCTCGCGCGGGTCGCACCAGAGTTTTTCATAGGCAACGCCCAGGCCGATCAGCGCTACCCCCAACAGTACCCCCAAGTAAGCAGGGCGAGTCTTTTTGTTCATGCTCGCGCTCCCATGTCGTTATTGTGCTGCAGCCGTTGCCGGCGGCGCTTCGTTGGTTACCCGCAAGATCCCCCACAACCCCGAGAGGTTGCCGTAGGCGGCGTAGTCGCGGAACAGGTAGTCCCCCGGCACCGCGTTGGCCCCGCCTGCGCTGGGCAGCATGAAGCTGAAGTGCGCTGCCGGCAGTACGCTTTCCTGGGCACCGATGTAGATGGACATCGGGTTGTAACCGAAGCGCACCGAGCCGATGCCGGGCAGGCTCATCGGGTAGCCATTGACGTCATTCTTCTCGGCCTGGTAGGCGTGCAGCGGCCACAGGTGCCCGTCCAGCTGGTAGGTGATGCCGCGGCTGCCACCGCTTGGCATCAGCACATGGCTGCGCGCCGGCTGGCCAGGCTTGGCCCACAGCACCGGCGTTTGCGGGTCGCCACCGACCAGGGCGTTGCTGTAGGCCATGTGGGCATTTGGCACATCGGCAAAGCCATTGCCGTCGGCGTGGCCGAAGGGTGCGTCCGGCGCCATGCCGAAGCGCAGCCACAACGGTTCGGTCTTGTAGTTCATGGCCATGTTGCCGTTGTCTTTAGGGTCGCCCGGCACGCCATTGCCCTCAGTAGCGATACCTTCCACAGGCCGGCCATCAGCCCAGCGCATGTTCATCGAGCGCTGCCACACCGTGACAAAGTCGCGGTAGTCGGGCTGGCCGCTGACTTTCACCGTCGCCTGGGCACGGCTGGCGGTGTCCTCGGTGAAAGTGGCAGCCTGCGGCAGGATGCTCATGGCACCGACCAGGCCTTTTTGCGGTTGCTTGATGAAGTCCGACGGGGTCAGGTTGAGGCCGCCGAACTCGATCGCCGTGGTGTTGATGTTGTCTACCGTACGGCCCAGTTGCAGCACCGGTTTGCCTTCGCGCTCCAGGTGGCCGGCGTAGTACTGGTACACCTTGGACGGGTAGGCGCCGCTGTTGCCGGCACGCGGCGGCACGGTCTGCACCGGGTTGAGGCCAACGTTGGCACCGTCGGACTTGGTGATGTCGTAGGCCAGCAACTGGGCATGCAGGCCCACATGGCTGGAAGGCCGCATCAGGTTGTTGTTGAAGGCGGTGGAGCCTTCGCTGCCGTTGCGGTCACGTTTGACCACGTTCTGCATCACTGCGGTGCTCGGCAGGTCGGGCATCACCAGCGGCAGGCGGTTTTCCAGGGTGATGCTGATGCAGTCACCGGCG
This sequence comes from Pseudomonas sp. SWRI77, assembly GCF_014269105.1. Classification (NCBI taxonomy): domain Bacteria; kingdom Pseudomonadati; phylum Pseudomonadota; class Gammaproteobacteria; order Pseudomonadales; family Pseudomonadaceae; genus Pseudomonas; species Pseudomonas sp. SWRI77. The sequence continues at coordinate 106,769 of NZ_JABWRV010000017.1, forward strand.
CTGGCGCGCAGCACCAGCGGCTCTACCGGCACGCCGGGCTTGAGCTTGCCGGTGCTGGCATCCAGGTCTGCCTTGCGCACATACAGCACAGCGGTCGGGTCGTGCAGCGGCGCGCTGTGGCCACCGACGGTGAAGGTGGTGCCGTCCTCCTCGTCGACCACCGTGACCTGCGGGATACTGGTGGTGCGGCTGTTGAACACCAGGGTGCCGCCGTCGGCCTTGAGCGGACCACCGACATGCTGGCCAACCCCCGCCGGGTCGGCGATGCTGACGCCGTGGCGGTTCTCGAGGATGTCGTTGGCCAGTGCGGCGACGATCTCGTAGTTGCGCTTGATCGTCGCCCGGGTGCCGATGCCATTGACGTTGGCCGTGGTTTTCGGGCAGATGCCGTCAAAGTTCACGGTGTTGCGCATGGCCACCGGCTGCGGGTTGTTCGACAGCGGAAACAGGTCCGGGCGCAAGGTGGTGTAGTTGCGCATGATGCCCCAGATGCCATTCCAGTAGCCTTCCAGTGCCGCGTCCAGCGAGTACAGGTAGTCGCCGTTGGTGGCGGCGGAGCTGGAGATCATCGACACCGGCGCCATGAAGCCCAGTTGTTCGGAGATGCCGATCATCTGCGACGCTTTCCACCCCGAGTTGGAGCTGCTGCCAAAGCCCGAGCCGTTCTGCAGCCACTTGACCCCGTGCAAGGTGACGTTGTGCTCCTCTTCATGGCCACCGGCATGCATGCGCAGCCGCACGTTGTCGCCCGAGTAGGTGCGCAACATTGGCGTGAACGGGTCGCCGGGTTCGCTGCCGGCGGTGTTGATGTGCGGCGGGAATACCGTGGTGCCACCGGTGGGGCCCACCGCCGAGGTGATCGCCGAAGGCGCCATGTTCATCGCCGGGATCGCGCGGTCAATGCGGCTTTGCAAGGCATAGCTGAGGTCGCCGCCCAGGCCGTCGGCCTGCATGCCACGCTTGCCGTCCGGGGCCACCTTGTTGGGGTCGAACACCCGCAGGGCCAGCGGCTCGTTACGGTAGTTGACGACGAACATGCCAGGGTCATCCACCGAAATGGCCTGTGGGCACGGCCGGGTCGGGCACCCTGGGCTCAGCCCGCCACGCGACTCGACCACCGATTCGAGCAGCGACGAGGCCTTCTGCCGTACCGGTGGGTTGATGGCGTAGCGGAAGCTGTCGGCAGTGGCCGGGTACGACTGGCCATTGGGAATACCGTCGGGCCCCGCGCCAACGTACACGCCCGCTTCATAGGCATGCTGGAAGTCGCTGTACTCGAGGAAGAACTCGCGGTAGCTGTCGTTACGGCCATCGCCGTCATGGTCACCGGTCTTGATCACCGCCTGCCACGAGGTCGGCCCGCCGTCCTGGCGAGACGGGTTGTACAGCTGCTCGCCGGTTTCGGCGTGGTACCAGGTAGAGCCGGCAGGCTCGGCCAGTACCGTGGCGTAAAGGCCCAACTGCTGGTGGGTCGATGGGCCAAGGTGGTCGTGGGTGAAGATGGTGCCCAGGCCACGGTCGACGTTATGCACGTTAACCACCGGGTCGGCGAACCAACGTTGCATCGCCGTGCGCGCGCCCAGCCAGTCGGCCCGGCCGAAACGCCCGAAGTAAGGGTGTTGCTTGGCTTTCGGGCAGGCGGCGGTACCGTCCCGGCTGTCGCCTTCGGTACAACCGTTGTAGGCGCGAATGGCATGCACGCGCTCGACCACGCTGCCGGGCGAGAGGATGCCGTCCTCGTAGTTCCAGCCGTTGGCCGAACCGTCGGCTGCGGTGAGGTCCCACTTGGGCAGGTGAATATGCTGGCCGATCACGTCGGTCGGGGTGCGTACCTGGTAGTCGTCCATCTCATAAATGGAGGGGATCAGGTTGGTGTGCTGGTACATGGTGCAGTCGAAAGTGTTCATGCGCATCACCAACGGCTCTGGCGGGCGCTGCTTGGTGATCACCGGCCAGGCGTCTTCCCAGAGGGCGATGATGCGTGCCTGCGGGAAGTGGTAGCCGACCTTGTTGTAGACCGCATCGAACTGGATATTGGCGCCCTTGTAGATGCGCGGGCGGTCGGCGGTGAAGGCAGAAGCGCCGCGGAAGTTCATGCCGGTCAGGCTCTCGCCGCTGGCGTACTCGCCCACCCCCGACGACTGGGTGAGGCGCTTGCCACGGTCGTCCATGCAGGGTTCAAAGAACGGCGCACCGGCGGTCGGCAGGGCGCCGTTGGTGCGGAAGTTACGCGCCACCGGTTGGCTGCCGGGTATCAGCGCATAGCTGGGGTGCTCGGCCTTGGCGTGGAATTTCATGGCTGCCTGCTCAACTTCCGTGCCCTCTTCGGGCAGGTAGATCGGCTTGGCTTTGTGCACCACCTTGGAGAAATCCAGCTTGGTGGTGGTGGTCTGTGCTTCACCCCCTGCCGAAACACCATCCAGTGCATGCCGGCCGAGGCCACCATCCCAACCATCGACCTGGTTGGCGTCCAGGTTGGCCCACAGGGCGTTGCCGCTGTTCTTGAGTTGTTGGGCCAGTGCAGGGTCGAGCATGTCCAGCGGCGGGGTGGGAGGCCGTTGGCCGACGCTGCTTTCCATGCCACCGATCCAGAACGGATAACCGGGGTTTTTCAAGGTGCCGTCGGCGTTACGGTTGCTCTCGCTGCGGTCGACCAGTGCCAGCGAGCCGACGGCCTTGGGTTCAGCTACGCCATGGCCATGGTCATCGTCGCCCTCCTCGCCGTCGTCATCCTCCTCGTCATTGGCTGCCACCCGTTGCTCAGCAAGCTTGGGTACCACGACCACCTTGCCCGGCATGGGCGCCATGGCTTTGCCAGGCAGTGGGACGATGGCGGGGATGGGTGTGCCCGCAATGATCTCACCGTCGGGCAAGGCCCGCGCGCCAACCGCCGGTTTGCCGCTGCGCAGGGCAAACGGGGTGCTGTGGTAGCCGTTCGCGGCCTGGCCACTGACCTCCAGCCGGGTGCCTTCCTCGAACACATCGTGCACCCGCCACATGGCCCACATGCCCTGGGCGAAGTGCGGGTAGAAGTGGCAGTGATAGATAGCATCGCCGGCCACCCGGTTACGGTTGCCAGAGCCACCGTTGGCGATCTCGTAGGTGTAGCCGATGCCCGGGCCGATACCCTGGGCGTCGACGTAGTCGGAGTTATCGTCGTTGGGGTTGAACAGCCACTGGTGCCCGTGCAAATGGAAGATGTGCTGTTCATGACCGTTGTGCGTGTTGCGGAACTTGGTGAAGTCACCCATGTAGCTGTGGTGGACGTTGGCCGGTTCTGACGGGTACAGGGCCATGCTGGCCTTGACACCGATGGCACTGGCCGGCGGCGTCTCGCCTGGGCGGATGTTCTCCAGGCCAACGTTGGCCGGCACGTCCACCAGCGTGCCGATATCGCCCACGGTGTGGGCGCTGAGGAAGAACTCCTCGTAGGCGCAGGACAAGCAGTCGTGCATCGGGCCCACGCCCAGGCGGTTGGCCACCACTTCGGCGCCCATGCCCCCAGAACCGTAGTTGATCATGAACGAATCACGGGTCGGCTCCAGTACATGGCCCATGACCGGGTCGGCCCAGTAACCGGGGAAGGCCTGGGTTGCGGCCACTTCGTCAGCGAACTGCGAGGCGAAATCACGGAACGCGTCCAGCCGGTTGGGCAGCGCCGGGTTACGTTTGTTGACGCTTTCCAGCGGATAGGTCGAACGCGGGAAGCTGCCATCGGGGTTGGGGCCCATGACAATGGCATCGGTCTCGCTGTTGAGGATCTCGTTGCCATCGACCATGGCGATGATCGGTTTACCGGCCTTGCCTTCGGTGATCCAAGGCTCGGCCTGGGGGTAGCGTGCCTGGTAATCGATAACCGGTTGGCCAGTGGCGGTGCGGCCGGTGCTGGCCAGGCGCATCTCTTCTTCTGTGAGGGTGTTGCGGAAGGTGCGCCCGCCTTTGGGCACCACCACCACCTGGCCGAACAAGCCATTGGCAACGTTGCCGGCACCGCCCTGGCCGCCGAAGGTCGCGCCTTGGCTGGTGGCGGCGAACGCCCCTTCGCGTTCGGCATACAGGGTGTAGCTGCGGGTATTGCCCGGTGACACCAGGAAGTTGCCGTTGCGGCCGGTGTTGGCAGCAATATCGCCAATGCTGTTGACCGCTTGCATGCCGTTGACCTGGAAGCCTACGTGGCGGTCGCTGACCTGCTCATCGGCAACGAAGTGCTCACCGCCTTCGTTTTCGAATTCGGTTTCCGGCCCTTCCTCCTCCTCACCTTCGGCCTCGTTCTCTTCGTGGTCGATGCCGTGCTTGTTGGGGTTGGCCTGGTAAGCCAGCAGGTTGGTCAGGTTGACGGTGAGGCAATCGCCTGCCGCCACGCGCAACACGATCGGCCGTGGACGCTTGTCCGGGCGCAAGGTGACTTTGCCAGGCACGGCGGCGCCACCTTTGCCGAGCGGGACCTGGTGCTCGTCCACCACATCCTCGCGCAAGGCGAACATCATGCCGTTGGCGTTTTGCGCGCCGAGGCGGTTGAACATCAGCGGCTGGTCCAGTGCCACCACATTGGCGACCAAGGTGCGCTGGCACTGCACAGCTGCCTCGCTGGTCGCTTCCCAGCCAAGCAGGGCCAGGAAGAATGATGACAGGACGGGGCCTTTGAGCGGGGTCGACATGCTGCACCTCCGGAACACAGGAACTCTGCGAGGAGGTTCAGCAAGGTATATGCCACATGTGAATTGCTATTAATTTCAGTGTTTTACGCGATCAACCGAAACAGATTGGGGAGGATTCCCCAACGGCTTTCCCCGATTCGGGGGATGGGGCTGCTGCGCAGCCCATCGCCTTAACCCATCAACCCACGCACACAGAAATACAAGATCGAAGGCCCCATCAGGCAGCCCAGCCCGGTATGGAACGTCGCCGTCAACGCGCCGTAGGGCACCAGCCGGCGGTCCGTTGCCGCCAACCCTGCCGTCACCCCCGACACCGTCCCGGCCAAACCGCCGAACACCATGGCCGAACGCGGGTTGTCCAGGGCCAGCAGGCGCGCCGATACTGGCGTGAACACCATGACCAGAATCGCCTTGATCAACCCCGTGGCAATCGACAACGCCATCACATCGGAGCTGGCACCCAGGGCCGCCCCCGTCACTGGCCCGACGATATAGGTGACGGCGCCCGCACCGATGGTGGTCATGCTCACGGCATCGCGGTAACCGAACGCGTAGGCGACCGCCGCACCGACGATAAACGGCAGTACCGTGCCCAGCAGCAACGCCACGGCGCCAATCATCCCGGCCTTGCGGGCCTCGGTGGCCTGCACTTCGAAGGCCGTGGCGACGATGGCGAAGTCTCGCAGCATCGCCCCGCCCATCAGGCCGATGCCTGAGAACAGCGCCATGTCCGCCAGGCCTTTTTGCCCGCCGGTAACAGTGCCGCCCACCCACGCCAGCACCAAGCCGATGACGATGGCGATCGCCGAGCCGTGCACCCGGCCGAAGGTCAGGTATTTCGACATCAGTACCGACAACCACATGATCGCACCGACCACCGCGAAGGCCGTGATCAGGCCGTTGTGCTCCAGGGCATTGTCCATGATCGGCCACATGATCAACGACCTCCTGCAGGGGCAACCTGCACCGGGGTTTCGGGGGCGGGCTCAAGCGCGGGCAAGGGTTCGCCGCGGTGGCTGCGGCTTATCAGCGCGATGGTCGCACCGCACACCAGTACCGCGCCGATCGCCGCCAGCAACGCCACCGGCCCGCCTTGCAGGGCGGTGACCACATTCTGCTGGGCGGCCATGGCCACCACCACCGGGATGTACATGGCGCCCCAGAAGCCGACGCCGAACTCGCACGCCTCGCTCATGCCGCCATGGCGCTGCCTGTACAGCCGCGCACAAATCAGCAGGATCATGGCGATGCCGACCCCGCCCACGTTGGATTTGACACCCAGCAGCACGCCCAGGAAGTCGCCGACGATGACGCCGGCAAGCGTGCATACCGCCAGCAGAGCCACACCATAGATAATCATTGTTGTTGTCCTCAGGTAGTGTCGAAGTTGCTTGTTGTTGTTCTTCGTAAACACACACTTGCGCGGCTCACGCGGTCAATGTGGGAGTTGCCAGATTGTCGGGGCCGCTTTGCGGCCTTTCGCGACACAAGGCCGCTCCTACAGGCATCGCTCCAGCCTGCCATCATCGGTTCTGGGCCACCTCCTGGCGCAGCAGCGCGTCGAGGGTATCCGGGCGGGTGCCTTCCACGCTCACCACCCTGCCCTGTTCAAACACCGGCCGGGCCAGGCCGCTGAGCACATTGCCCGGCGGTATTTCCAGGTGCAGGCGTACCCCGCGTTCATAGGCGTTGCGCAACGTGGCACGCCAATCCACCACCTGTGCCATGTTGCCGGCCAGGTCGTCGCGCAAGCGCTGTGTATCGAAGATTGGCCGTGCACTGCTGCCACTCAGGTAGGTGATCGCAGGCCGGCGCAGCTCGACCGTGGCAAAGGCCTTGGCAAGCTCTGCAGCCGGGCCGGCGAGCAGCGGGCAATGGGATGGCACGCTCACCGCCAGGTGCCGTGCGACGCCTTGGCCCTGGCTGCGCGCGCGGCGTGCCACCGCGGCCATGGCCGCCTCGCTGCCGGCAATGACGATCTGGTTTTCACTGTTGAGGTTGGCGACGTAGACCTCACCGCCCACCGCCCTCAGCAAACGCTCGACGCTAGCCAGGTCGAGGCCGCTGAGTGCGGTCATACCGTAACCGTGCGGATAGGTGCACTGCATCAGCTCGCCACGCAGGGCCACCAGCCGCACAGCATCGGCGAACCCCAGGGCACCCGCCGCAACCGCAGCGGGATAGGCGCCAATCGACAGGCCGGCCACGTAGTCCGGCGCAGGGCTGCGCTGCATCAGCCAACGGGCCCAGGCAACCCCGCTCAGCAACAGGCAAAGCTGCACCGCACGGGTGCCCTGCAGGGCCTCCTGGCTGTCCAGGCCCAGGGCGCTCTGGCCCAAGGTATCACTGGCCTCTTCCAGTAATTGACCGGCGCCGTCAGGCAGACGATGCAACATGCCCACCTGCTGAGCCCCTTGGCCGGGGAACGCGAACAGGCTGCTCATGCCGCGCACTCCAGGGCAGCCCAGGGGTCGCTGACCAGGCGCGCGCCGAGGGGCGATTTGAGCAGTACGCGCCGGGCACAACCTGCCCACTCGCGCAGGGCGACGGCGCCTGCCGGTGTTTCCAGCTGCACATCAATGCGGCACGGTGTGCAGTCGAGGATGTCCAGCAGTTCCAGGGCCTTTGCGCGCGTCAAAGGGTGCGGTGCACGCAGCACCAGGTCCAGATCGCTGGCCAGGTGCAGCACGTTGATACCCGTGGCCAACTGATAGCCCACCCCACCCGTCGGGCCCCAGGCCAGCCCGCAGGTGTCGAGCACCGGGGCCACCGAGGCCAAGGCCTGTAGCGCAGGCCAAGGGCTCGGCGCGCACCCGCGCAATGCCTCAGGGCTTTGCAGACGCAGGATATCGCCCAGGCGCATCTGCGTGCCCAGCCGCTGATCCCGGCTTTGCCCGCGTACGCCCACCGCCACCCAGCCGTCAGCGCAGGCTGCACGGCGCACCACCACAGGTTGGCCGCTTGCCACCACCTGCAGCGCCCACTGCGGGGTATCGTCAGGCAGCGCAGACAGGGGCAAGCCCCAGAGCAGGTCGTGTGGGCGTGGCGTGTTCATCTCAGGCCCCCTGCCACTGACGACGCAGGTGCTCGCGCACCCCGCGCGACGCCCGCCGGTTCTCGCCCGTCAGCCGCGATGACAGGTCGGTCGAGGTGCCGATATCGCGCACAGCGTCGGCCAGGCAACTACGCACTCGGGCCAAATCGTCGGCGCTTGGCGTCTCGGCGTTGTCCACGCCAAGGCGTCGCCACAGCAAACCCAGCGAGGCGTAGCTGTCGAGGTCGTAAGCCATCGGCGGCACCTCTGCGGCCAGGGCTTCCAGCGCTTCGACGCTGCGCAGGGTAATGCGCGCGGCGGCGGCCTTGCCCATGGCATGTACCATCACACCAGCGTCATCCAGCGCGATCAGGCGCTGGGCTTGATAGCCATGCGCCAGAAAAGCACCCGACATCGCCTTGCCGACCAGCAAGCCAATCACCGGGTGCCCGGCCAGGCGCGCCTGGGCATACGCCTGCACCGCACCGGCCAGGGCCTGGTGAATGCCCAACGCTTCTTCGCGGCGGCCATAGGCCTGGCTCGGCACATCGATGACCGCGACAATCGCGCGCTTCTCGCCGTGGCGGTCGGCCTCGACCGCCTCGCTCACCGCCTTGGCCAACCCCCAGCCTTCCAGCAGGCCTACTTCACCCGCGCGGGCCCGGGGGAACGGGTTGTGCGCATCTGGCACCACAGCAATGAAGCGGGCCAGGCGGTTGTCCAGTTCGCCGTCGATCACCTGCAGCGACGCAGGGTAGCCCGGCAACGCTTGGCCGCCGGCCAGGCCCGGCAGCCAGTTCGAGGTACGGTTCATTTGGCTTCTCCTTGATAGAGGGTGCGCACGGCGGCGGCATCCAGTTGCGGGCAGTCATCGCCCAGGCGCGACAGCCGCTCGAGGAACCAGGCATGGCGGCTGGCCCGGTCTGTGGCTGGGGTGTCGAGCAGTTGCAGAAGCTGCTGGCGGATGGCATCCACATCGTCGGCGACGTAGCCATCCACCAGCCCGCTGGCATGGCGCTGCTCGCCACCGGTGAGGCTCCAGATGAACGGCCGGTCCTTGGCGTCGTATTCGCCGATGCCCGCTTCCTGCTCGATCACCTGCGGGCCGTTGAGGCCCAGGCGCGCCTCGCGGGTGACCAGCAAGTGGCTGCACAGCCCGGCAGCGATGGACATGCCGCCGAAGCAGCCGACCGTACCTGCGATCAGGCCGATCACCGGCTGGTAGCTGCGCAACGCGACGATCGCGGCCTGGATCTCGGCAATCGCCGCCAGCCCAAGGTTGGCTTCCTGCAAGCGCACGCCACCGGTTTCCAGCAGCAACACGGCGCTGGTCGGGGTACCGTTGCGGTTGTCTTCGATGGCCAGCTCCAGCGCACCGGCGATCTTGGCCCCGCCCACCTCGCCCATGCTGCCACCCTGGAAGCCCCCTTCGATAGCGGCGACCACGGTATGGCGGCCGTTCAGGCGGCCCTTGGCGATGACCACGCCATCATCGGCCTGGGGCACGATGCCCTGGCGTGGCAGCCAGGGCGACATGAGCCGGTCGAACGGGCCCAACAGTTCGCGGAAGCTACCCGGGTCGAGTACGGCGCGGGCCCGCTGGCGCGCGCCCAGTTCGACAAAGCTGCGGCTTTGCAGCAAGCGTTCGATGTCCGTCATGGGGCGATCTCCTCGAAGCCTTGCTCCAGCCGCAGGCGCACCACGCCAGGGGTGGCGCCGAAGTCATGGATGTCGATGTTCACAGCGGGCCACTGGCGGCCTTCGAACAGGCGCTGGAACAGTTGCGCCCAGCGGGCGCCGCTGCCGTTGACCGAGGTTACGACCTGAATCTGCAGGCTGCCGGCGGTGCCGGGCTCGATCAGCACCTCCAGGTCGCCGGAGCTGACGCAGCCCACCACGGTGCGGCCACGGCCAGGTTCGGCGGCGGCGAATTGAAAGGTCAGGGTTTCCATGTCACAGGCTCCCGGCGTTGTCGAGGAACAGGCAGGCGGCCAGCAGATCGGCGGCGCCGCCCGGTGAGGCATTCAGGTGCAGCAACTGCTGGTCCAGCCGGCGCAGCTGCCGGCGCCCGGCCAGGGTGGCACTGCCACCCGCCTCCAGCACGGCACGGGCGCCCTGCTGGACCGTGGCCAGCCCTTGCGGCCCGGCACGCCAAAGCACACAGGTGTCGGCCAGGGCCGCCATGATCGCGAGCAAGGCATCGAGCCGTGCTTGGTTTTCACGGGCGCCGGCAGCGCGGCTGCGGTGCAGTTGCGGCAGCCCGTGAGTGATCACAGCAGGGAACCCCAACTGCGCCTGCTCACGGGCACCGCCGCTGCCATAGCGGCGCTGTATCTGCACACCATGGCTGTCTTCAGGGGTTGCGCCTGGGTCGTCGATCAGTGCAATGCGCCCGGCGCGGGCGGCCAATGCAGCGGGGCCAGCCTGGGCACCCAGCGCACTGGCGGCCACCAGCAGGCCCAAGGCCCAGATCGCGCCGCGGTGGGTGTTCACCCCGCCCGTGGTCGCCAGCATCGCCGCTTCGCCCTCACGGCCAATACGGCCCAGGGTTGCGCGCAAGGGCACGCCGATCTCGCCAATGGCCTCGGCCGCTTCGGCCATCTGCCGCAGGCAGGGCCACAGGGCCAACGCCGAGGCATGCATCAACGCCAGCGTCATGTCCGTGTGGGCACCGTTGCTGCGACGGTCTACCAGGCCCGGTTTGGGCGACAGGTCGGCTTCGTCGATCAGCGCATCGACTGCCAGGTCGGCCAGGCGGTCGGCCAGGGGCAAGGTGTGCAGGTTGAGTGCTTTCATCACCAGCTCCTGAACCGTGCGGGCGGGTTGTACAGGCCGCCAGACCAGTCGACCAGGTCGGCAATACTGCGCGCGGCCAGCAGCTCGCGGCTGGCGTCGGTGCGGCGGATGCCGAGGTCTTCGGGCAATGCCACCAGGCCTTGCTGGCGCAGGCGTTGGGTGTCTTTGGGGTCGTGCCGCAGGCCAATGGCGGTGACGCCGGCTACGGCAGCGATCATCTGCCGGCGCTCTTCGAGGGAGCGCGCCTTGTACAGGTAGGCGATGCCTTCTTCGGTGAGCAGGTGGGTGACGTCATCGCCGTAGATCATCACAGGGGCCAGGGGCATGCCGGCTTTTTTCGCCACTTCGACCGCATCGAGGGTTTCGACGAAGGTGGGCTTGCCGCCCTCCTGATAGGTTTCGACCATCTGCACCACCAGCTTGCGGCCGCGTTCGAGCATGGTCTCGGGCACGGTCATGTCGAGCCAGGCCGGGGTTGCGTGGCGGCGGCCGCGGGGGTCATGGCCCATGTTCGGCGCACCGCCAAAGCCGGCCAGGCGGCCGCGGGTCACGGTTGAGGAATGGCCATCGCCATCCACCTGCAAGGTGGCACCGATGAACAGGTCGACGGAGTATTGCCCGGCCAGCTGGCACATCATGCGGTTGGAGCGCAGCGAGCCATCGCGGCCGGTGAAGAACACATCCGGGCGCTGGGCGATGTAGTCCTCCATGCCCAGCTCGGTGCCGAAGCAATGCACGCTTTCGACCCAGCCGGTCTCGATGGCGGGTATCAGGGTGGGGTGAGGGTTGAGCGTCCAGTTGCGGCAGATCTTGCCTTTCAGGCCCAGGGATTGGCCGTAGGTCGGCAAGATCAGTTCGATGGCTGCGGTGTTGAAGCCGATCCCGTGGTTCAGCGACTGCACCTGGTGTTTTTCATAGATGCCACGGATCGCCATCATCGCCATCAGCACATGCACCGGCTTGATGTGGCGCGGGTCGCGGGTAAACAGCGGCTCGATGTAGAACGGCTGGTCGGCGACCACCACGAAGTCGACCCAGGACGCTGGGATATCGACGCGCGGCAGGTCGTCGACCCGGTCCACCAGCTGGTTGACCTGGGCGATGACGATGCCATCGCTGAACGCGCAAGGCTCCACCAGGGCCGGGGTGTCTTCGGTGCTGGGGCCGGTATAGAGGTTGCCATCGCGGTCGGCCATGAAGCCTGCGACCAGTGTCACGTTGGGGATAAGGTCGACCAACAGCCGCGAGTAAAGCTCGATATAGGTGTGGATGGCGCCGACTTCGAGCAGGCCGTCTTCCAGCAACTGCCCGATGCGCAGGCTTTGTGGCCCGGCAAACGAGAAGTCGAGCTTGCGGGCGATGCCACGCTCGAACAGGTCCAGGTGCTCGGCACGGCTGACGCTGGGCATGATCATGTGCAGGTCGTGCAGGCGCGCTGGGTCCACCTTGGCCAGTGAGCGCGAGAGGAAATCGGCCTGCTTCTGGTTGTTGCCTTCCAGTACCACCCGGTCTCCGGGGGCGAGCAACAGCTCCAGGGCCTCGACGATACGCTCGGTAGGCAGCACCACGCCGTCGGCGAGGTGGTGGGCCCGGTCAAGGCGGCGCTGTTTCTCGGCGCGCCGCCGCGACCATTGCGGCGGTGGATTCTTCGTTGTTGTCATGGTGACTCCACAGGTTCGCTGTCGTGGGTCACCTTAGGGCGGTGCGGGCCTGGGCATCAATCAAGCTGGGTGCGCGATCATTACGCTAAGGTTAATAGTTGAGGACTTATCCGCACCCACCGAGACCTGTACACACTGCTAGAGTGACAAAAATGCAGGACACCCCTGCAGATTTACCGATTGTGCACGGCAAATTCGCATGACAGGATCCAGCTATCCTCCAGCGAACTCCAGACTTCACTTGGAAAATCAATAACAAAGCAGGGAGAACGCGATGACCGCGCATGCTCACACTTCGGCAACGGATCATGTCTTGGCCGAGGTCCGTAACCAGATTGGCCACCTGACCCTGAACCGCCCCGCCGGCCTCAATGCCCTCACCCTGGACATGGTCCGCAGCCTGCGCCAGCACTTGGACCAGTGGGCAGAAGACCCGCAGGTGCGCGCCGTGGTGCTGCGTGGCGAAGGGCCTAAAGGGTTCTGCGCCGGGGGCGATATCCGCTCGCTGCACGACAGCTACAAAAACGGCGATAACCTGCACGAAGACTTTTTCGTCGAGGAATACGCGCTCGACCTGTGCATCCACCACTACCGCAAACCGGTGCTGGTACTGATGGACGGCTTCACCCTCGGGGGCGGCATGGGCCTGGCTCAGGGGTGTGACCTGCGTGTGGTCACCGAACGCAGCCGGCTAGGCATGCCAGAGGTCGGCATCGGCTATTTCCCGGACGTTGGCGGCAGCTATTTCCTCCCGCGCATCCCGGGTGAACTGGGCATTTACCTCGGTGTTACCGGCAGCCAGATCCAGGCAGCCGATGCCCTCTATTGCGGGCTGGCCGACTGGTACGTGAGCAGTGACGCCCTCAGCGCCCTCGACCAGGGCCTGGACAAGCTGGCCTTCGGTGACCACCCGCTCAAGGACCTGCAAAGCCTGCTGGCCAAACTCGGCACCCAGGTACTGGACGACGCACCACTGCAGAAGCTGCGCCCGATCATCGACCACTTCTTCGCCCTCCCCGACCTGCCGGCGATCATCGAGCAACTGCGCGCCGTGAGCATCGGCGACAGCCACCAGTGGGCCCTGGCCACCGCCGACCAGCTGGAAAGCCGCTCGCCACTGGCCATGGCAGTTACCCTGGAGATGCTGCGCCGCGGCCGCCACCTGGCGCTTGAAGCGTGCTTTGCCATGGAACTGCACCTGGACCGCCAGTGGTTCCAGTACGGCGATATCGTTGAGGGCGTGCGCGCCCTGATCATCGACAAGGACAAACAGCCGCGCTGGAACCCGCCAACCCTGGCCGGGCTCGAGCGCCGGCGGGTCGACCAATTCTTCGAAGGCCTGTGAGCCCGGGAGTACACAGATGCAAGACCTGGAACTGAGCGAAGAACAGATCATGATCCGCGACATGGCCCGGGATTTTTCCCGTGGCGAAATCGCGCCCCATGCCCAGGCCTGGGAAAAGGCCGGCTGGATCGATGATGGCGTGGTGCGCAAGATGGGCGAGCTGGGGCTGCTCGGCATGGTCGTCCCGGACACCTTTGGCGGCAGCTACACCGACTACGTCGCCTACGCCCTGGCCGTGGAAGAGATCGCCGCCGGTTGTGGCGCCACCGGGGCGATGATGAGCATTCACAACTCGGTGGGTTGCGGCCCGCTGCTGGCCTATGGCACTGCCGAGCAACAGCAGGCCTGGTTACTGCGCCTGGCCACTGGCGAGGTGATTGGCTGCTTCTGCCTGACCGAGCCGCAGGCGGGGTCCGAGGCCCACAACCTGCGCACGCGTGCCGAGCTGGTGAATGGCGAATGGGTGATCAACGGCGCCAAGCAGTTTGTCAGCAATGCCCGTCGCGCGGGCTTGGCGATTGTCTTCGCCGTGACCGACCCGGCGCTGGGCAAGAAGGGCCTCTCGGCCTTTCTGGTGCCCACGGACAACCCTGGTTTCAAGGTCGAGCGCAGCGAGCACAAGATGGGCATCCGCGCCTCCGACACCTGCGCGGTGACCCTGGACGACTGCCGCATCCCTGCCGCCAATATCCTCGGCGAGCGTGGCAAGGGGCTGGCCATCGCCCTGTCCAACCTCGAAGGCGGGCGTATCGGCATTGCCGCGCAAGCGTTGGGCATCGCCCGCGCCGCGTTCGAAGCGGCGCTGGCCTACTCGCGTGATCGGGTGCAGTTTGGCAAGCCGATCAACGAGCACCAGAGCATCGCCAACCTGCTGGCCGACATGCAGGTGCAGGTCAATGCCGCGCGCCTGCTGATCTTGCATGCGGCCCGCTTGCGCAGTGCCGGCAAGCCGTGCCTGTCGGAGGCTTCGCAGGCCAAGCTGTTCGCCTCGGAAATGGCCGAGCGGGTGTGCTCCATGGCCATCCAGGTGCATGGCGGTTATGGTTACCTGGAGGACTACCCGGTAGAGCGCCATTATCGGGATGCGCGTATCACGCAGATCTACGAGGGTTCGAGCGAGATCCAGCGGATGCTGATTGCGCGGGAGCTCAAGCATTATTCACTGTAACAGCCGGCTAGCGCGGCCGCTGTTGGGGCGGTCGCGCAACCTGGCTCAGCGCCAGTAGCGCGCGTCATCCACTACCCGCGCATGCCCTTCGAACAGCGCGGGCAGTTGCTCTTTGAGGTAATCGATCCAGGTACGCACCTTGGCATCCAGGTAGTGGCGCGACGGATAGATCGCATACAGCGCACTCTCACGCAGGCGATACGGCGCCAACAACCGGCGCAAACGCCCCTGCTCGATCGCCTGGCTGGCGGTGTAGAACGGCAGCAGCCCGATGCCCATGCCCAGCTCACTGGCCAACAGCATCGCATCGGCCACGTTGGTGAGGAAGCTGTCGCGCGGTGCGATCACACAGTGATCGACACCTTGGGGGAACACCCAGTCGCCTTCGTACATCGGGTACGCCATGCGCAGGCAGCGATGCCCATGCAGGTCTTCCGGCCGCTCGGGCACGCCAAAGGTCTCCAGGTAACTGGGTGCCGCGCAGGGGATGCTGAAGATGTTGCCCAGCGGCACGGCGATCAGCTGCGAGTCCGGCAAAGCCTCGTCCACGGTGATCACCACGTCATGCCCTTCGGCCAAGGGGTCAGGATTGCGCTGAGACAAGGTCAACTCGACCACCACCTCCGGGCACAGCGCGTTGTAGCCCGCCACCAGCGGCATCAGCAGCAGGCCCAGGCCATGCGGGCAGTGCAGGCGCAAACGCCCACGGGGGGTAAGGTGCGCGCCTCGCGCCTCGCCGACGGCTTCTTCGGTCAGCAGCATGATTTGCCGCGCGCGCTCCAGAAACCGTTCGCCCGCCTCGCTCATGCGCAAACGGCGCGTGGTGCGGTGCAGCAGGCGGGTCTGTAGCTGGTTCTCTAGCTCGGCAACGATGCGCGACACCTGCGCCGCAGAAATGTCCAGGGCATTGGCGGCTGCGGCGAAGCTGCCGCATTCGACCACACGGGTGAAAGTACGCATGGCATGCAGCATGTCCATGGGGGGTGGGCTCCTTGATCGGTCTTATTCTTACGTTTCAGGCAGGAATCTATCACGGCTTAGCCCATTTATTGTGGATCACCAATGAATACATCATTGGTAAAACATTGAAGAAGGAGCCTGCCATGAAACGTTCGATCGCCGTCCTTGCCTTTGCCGCTACCCTCGCCTCGTTCGGCGCCTTTGCCGACGCCGGCACACAGCAGCCGGCCGCGAGCACGGGCAACTACGAATACGGCATGCCGCTGGATGTCGCCAAAGTCATCTCCATCACCCCGGCCAGCAACGCTGCCGACTGCCAGGTCGGCACCGCGCATATGGTGTATGTCGACCACCAAGGCCGTACCCGCGAGGTCAACTACCGGGAAATGGGCAACTGCTCGCAGCAGTGAGTCAGGCCAGTACCTGGGTGATCCAGCTGATCTGCCGAGCGAAATCGCGGCGCTTTTCCTCGGGTATCGTATCCCGAGCGTGTTCGAAGTTGGCCAACGTCTGCTGCTTCTGGCGCAGCATGCGCTGCCATTTGGTCACGAACGCCGGGGCTTTTTCGCGCATCAGCAGCGGGCCGAAGTACAGCTCTTCGGCGGTATAAGCCACTGCCTCACAAGGTTCGGCGACGATAATTTCGTAGTCGAAGCGGTTTTCGCGCAACAATTCTTCACTGACGATCCGATAGCTGTTTTGCATCAGCCAGCTGCGCAGTTCGCACTCATCGCCGTTGGGTTGCAGGATCAGGCGCTCGCTGCCACTCAAGCGATGCTTGCCGCGCTCTAGAATCTCGCACATGGTTTTGCCACCCATGCCGCAGAGGCTGACGGCCGAGATCCGGTCGGCCATTTCGATCGCGTCCAGCCCATCGGCCAGGCGAATGGTGATATGCGCCTCCAGGCCGTTGCGGCGCACGTTGCGCTGGGCCGAGGCAAAGGGCGTGTGCGCCACTTCACCGGCCACGCCTGCTTCGATGGCGCCACGCAGCATCAACGCTACCGGCAGATAACCATGGTCCGAGCCGATATCGGCCAGGCGCGCGCCTTGCGGCACATGCGCCGCCACGCGCTCCAGGCGCATGGAGAGTGTCTGTTCGTTCAACGTAAGCCCCTTGCTCGAAAACCGGGCGCGATTCTGACGACCACGGCGCGGCATTACAATGCGCAAAAGCCGAATGGCGCAGGTGACGGCAAGGGCGGCGGCTATTTGCGCGCCTCCAGTATCAGGTTGAACGGTGTTTGTGTGGCGCGCTGGAACCGTGTGAAACCCGCCTCCTCGAACACCGCGCGTAACCGCGCCTCCCCAGCCTGGGCACCCTCCTACATCCGTTTCAGGCCAGTCACGCCTGTGCCAGCGCGCGACCGCCTTGTTTGTCCGGCACAATATTGAGGCGGACGCCAAGGGGCCGCGCGCAATGCCTCAGGAATAACTGGCCCGAAACGGATGGAGGAGCGACGGTTCGGCGCCCCGACTTGCTCGCGAATAGCGTTATGGCGCGACACCTGGGCTTTCACCACCCGACGGCGGATTCAACTGCAGCACCTCATTGGTATACGTCCACTCCTCCTGCACCTTGTCCGGATGCTCGTTCAGCCGGATGCCATAGGACGGCACGATCTGTTTGATCTTCGCCTGCCAGGCTGCTGAAGCCACCTTGTCCTTGAACACCTTGTTCAACACATCCAGCATGATCGGTGGCGCAGTCGAGGCGCCAGGCGATGCCCCCAGCAGGCCGGCGATGCTGCCGTCCTTGGACGTGACCACTTCGGTACCCAGCTTGAGCACACCACCCTGGGCCTCGTCTTTCTTGATGATCTGTACACGCTGGCCGGCTTGCCACAGGCGCCAGTCTTCCTTCCTGGCTTCGGGGAAGTAGGTGCGCAGCGCTTCGAAGCGGTCATCGTCGGACTGCAAGACCTGACCGACCAGGTACTGCACCAGGTCGAACTCGCGCACCCCTACCCTGACCATCGGCCAGGCGTTGTGAACACTGGCGCTGGCGAACAGGTCAAGCAACGAACCCTGCTTGAGGAACTTGGTCGAGAAGGTAGCGAACGGGCCGAACAGGATCATGCGTTTGCCATCGAGCACACGGGTATCCAGGTGCGGTACCGACATGGGCGGGGCGCCGCTCGCCGCAATGCCGTAGGCCTTGGCCATATGGCGCTGGGCAATGGCCGGGTTGTCGGTTACCAGGAACGACCCTCCCACCGGGAATCCGGCATAGTCCTTGGCCTCATCGATACCGGACTTCTGCAACAGCGGCAGCGCCGCGCCCCCTGCACCGATGAACAGGAACTTGGCATCGGTGGCGGCCTGGCTGCCGTCCTTCAGGTTCTTGTACTCCACATGCCAGGAGCCATCTTCGTTACGGGTAATGTCCTGGACCTCGGTCGACAGCTTAAGGTCGAAGTTCGGCCGGGTCTGCAGGTAGCCCACGTACTGCCGGGTGATCTCACCAAAGTTGACGTCGGTGCCGATCGGCGCCCAGGTCACGGCCAGTTTCTGGTTGGGGTCGCGCCCCTCCATCATCAGAGGCACCCACTTGCGGATCTGTTCGTGGTCTTCGGAATACTGCATCGGCTTGAACAACGGGCTGGCTTGCAACGCCTCGTAGCGCTTTTTCAGGAAGCGGATATTGTCGTCACCCCAGACAAAGCTCATGTGCGGGGTGGTATTGATGAATGAGTGGGGGTTCTTCAACACGCCCTGCTTGACCTGCCAGGCTAGAAACTGTCGGGTCACCTGGAACGACTCGTTGATCTCCACCGCCTTGCTGATGTCGATCTTGCCATCCTTCTCTGGCGTGTAGTTCAGCTCCGCCAGGGCCGAGTGGCCGGTACCGGCGTTGTTCCAGCCGTTGGAGCTTTCTTCGGCCACCTTGTCCAGGCGCTCGACCATCTCCATCGACCAGCCTGGCTCCAGCTCATTGAGCCAGACAGCCAGGGTCGAACTCATGATACCGCCGCCCACCAGCAGCACATCGACCTTCTTGGTTTCAGCCGCCTGGGCATTGAGCATGCCCATCGCCAGCGCCAGGCCGGCCAGCGCCCACTTCGCCTCGATCGTGATTTTCATGTCCTCTCCCGCACGCCTCGTAGCTGTCCGTAAAGTCCAGCACAAGCTTAGCTGAGGGTTTTACTGGGGCACCTCGATCACTGGGGCTTGCAATCAGGCCGCGCTCAAAATACTGTATGAATATTCAGTGTTTCGAGTCAGCCACCATGCAGCTCATCGCCAAACTCGGCATTCTCGCCGACGCCGCCAAGTACGATGCTTCCTGCGCCAGCAGCGGTGCGCCCAAGCGCAGCTCGCGCGGCGGCGACGGCCTGGGCGCCACCAATGGCATGGGCATCTGCCACAGCTATACGCCGGACGGCCGCTGCGTGTCGCTGCTCAAGGTGCTGCTGACCAACTTCTGCCTGTACGACTGCCAGTACTGCGTCAACCGCCGCTCCAGCAACGTACCGCGGGCGCGCTTCACCCCGGAAGAAGTGGTGCGCCTGACCCTGGACTTCTACCGGCGCAACTGCATCAGCGGCCTGTTCCTCAGCTCGGGCATCATCCGCTCGGCCGACTACACCATGGAACAACTGATCCGCGTGGCACGGTTGCTGCGCGACGAGCACAACTTCCGCGGCTACATCCACCTCAAGACCATACCCGACGCCGACCCGCTGCTGATCGAGGAAGCCGGGCGCCTGGCCGACCGCCTGAGCGTCAACATCGAGCTGCCGACCGATGCCAGCCTCAAACGCCTGGCACCGGAGAAACACGCGCACACCATCCGCCAGGCCATGGCGGTCATCCACCAAGGCCAGCAAGCCGTAGCCAACGAGCCGAAGGCGCCGCGCTTCACGCCCGCCGGGCAAAGTACCCAGGTCATCGTCGGCGCCGACGCCACCGATGACAGCACGCTGCTGCGCAATGCCGAGTCGCTGTACCAGGGGTACGGTCTCAAGCGTGTGTACTACTCGGCCTTCAGCCCGATCCCCGACAGCCCGGGCAGCGTGCCCCTGGCGGCGCCGCCGCTGTTGCGTGAGCACCGCCTGTACCAGGCCGACTTCCTGCTGCGTGGCTATGGCTACAAGGCCGGCGAACTGCTGGGCCATAGCGGCAACCTGGCACTGGACATCGACCCCAAGCTGGCCTGGGCGCTGGCCAATCGCGAAGTTTTCCCGCTGGATGTTAACCGCGCCGAACCGGCCTTGCTGGCACGTATCCCGGGCATCGGCCTGCGCAGCGTGCAGCGCCTGGTGGCGCTGCGCCGTGAACGGCGCATCCGCTATGACGACCTGATCCAACTGCGCTGCGTACTGGACAAGGCCCGGCCGTTCATTGTCACCAGCGACTACCGCCCGGCCCAGGCCGAGCTGCGCAGCGGCCTGTTGCGCGAACGCCTGCGCGAGCCACAAGCGCCTGTGCAGATGGGGTTGTGGGGGTGATCGCGCTCGACTGTGATAACCACTTCGCCACCTGGCGTGACCAAGCCCGAACGCTGCTCGGCCATGGCATCGACCCGGCCGAGGTGACCTGGTCACAAGGCCCTATCGATGATCTGCTGGCCGTGCCGGCACCGCTGCCTCAAGGCCCCGGCCCGTTTCGCGGCAAAGTGCCGGCGGCGTTACTGAGCCAGTTGGCACAGGCCGCCTGCTATCGCGGCGCGCAACGCTGGAACCTGCTGTACGAAGTGCTCTGGCGCGTCGCCCATGGCGATCGCACCGCCATGCTCGCGGGCGACCGCCTGGGCAGTGAGCTGCACCGGCGGATCAAACAAGTCAGCCGTGAGGCGCACCACCTGCATGCCTTCGTGCGCTTCGTCCCCCTGCCCGAGGCGTTGGCCGAGCGACTGCAGCTGGACCTGGTCGCCTATCACGAGCCCGCCCACGACATCCTGCACGATGCCAGTGCGCACTTTGCCGACCGCCTGGGCCGACAACGCTGGTTGATCGCCACACCCACCGATGGCATCCGCTTCGACGGCCAGGCCTTCGATTACCACCGCCACTGCCCCGATGACTGGCGGCAGTGGGCGCGCCATGCCGACGACCCCGGCGCCGAACTGTGGCGCACCTATTATCGCCACACCTTCAACCCTGCCCGCCTCAACCCGGACGCGCTGCGCCTGCATATGCCCGGGCGGTTCTGGCGGCATTTGCCGGAAGGCATGCTGATACCCCAGCTTGAAGGCCTGGCACGGCAGGGCAAACAGCGGGATGGGCAGGCGCTGGAAGTGGCCTCGCAGCGCGGCAAACGGATTTGTAGAGGTGAGTAACGCACGTGCTTACCGCCCCCGTTTTCAACGGCATGACCGAACATGGGGTCTTTGCAGGCACGTCTGAACGCAGCGTGGAACTGTTAGTTTTGTCAGTAGCAGCACTTAGTAAGGCACGCCTATGATCGCCGCAAAGTTCGCCATGGTTCGGCTCGATAAGGACTGTCTCGTGAGCCCCTATCAAGGCCCCGTCTGGACATCATCAGGTAGATTCCATGTCGATCAGAACGTGCATACCTGCTGGCGCAGCTACGGCGCTGTTCTTCGTCGCAACGCCTTCAATTGCCACAGAAGCGCCCTTCTCGCGCACCCTTTTTCTGGGCGACAGTTACACCGACAGTGGCTATTACCGGCCGTTGCTACCTCCTGGGGTTCAAGCTGGGCTAGGTAAGTTGACCACCAATCCGGGCAAGGTCTGGTCAGAGCATTTGGCTGACCACTATGGTGTGGATGCAAGCGCCAACGGCAATGGCCAGACGGGCGACAGTTACGCTGCGGGTGGTGCGCGAGTGAGCATGCCGGCGGCCGGTGAGCTTGGGCCGATCCCCTCGTTGACAGACCAGCTGGCTCAGTACTTTTCGACCACTGGTGGTGTCGCTGATCCCCGGGCGCTGTACACGGTCTGGGGCGGCATCAATGACATGGCGTCTATTGTCGACCCTAGCCAAGTGCCAGTCGTGGTCAGTGCGACAGTGACTGACCAGATTGGCATCGTTGCTGACCTAGGGCGAGCCGGTGCACGCTACGTATTGGTGCCCAACCTGCCGGATATGGGGCTTATCCCGCGCATTCGCGACAGGGGGGCAGAGGCCATGGCGCGGATAACGCCTCGCTACCAAGCTTACAATGATGCGCTTTACGGTGGGTTGAGGCAGGCTGGCTTGGCGTTCATTCCCCTGGATGCGTTCAGCTTCATGCAAGCGCTGGCAGGCAACCCCGACAGCTATGGTTTCACCAATGTCACTGATGCCGCCTGCGGACGAAAATTGGCGTTGATCTGCGGCCCGGCGGACTACGTCGTCCCCAACGCGGATATGACCTACTTGTTTGCAGACGATGTGCACTTGAGCACAGCCGCTAATCAAATGCTCGGGCAGTACGCCATTTCGGTGCTCGAAGCGCCGCGATACCAGCAAGTCCTCACCCACTCAGCGCACACGGTGGGTCGAAGCCGCGCTGATCAGGTCAGCCAACACGTAGGCAGTCGGCCCGCAGACGGTTGGCGCTGGTGGGGTAGCCTTCGTCACGACACTCAGCGTTATGATCATGGCCGCCTGTACGACGGCTCGGCCCCTGCTGGCTTGTTTGGCGTCGATTGGTCCCGTAACGGCGTTGTAATGGGAGGCTTCGCCGGTGTTGGTCGCATGGAGGCTAACTTCGGTGCGCATCAAGGGGGGTACACGCAGTCCGACTCAACCCTCGGCCTGTTTAGTGGCTGGTACGGTGAGCGAGTGTGGGTGAATGGCCAGCTCAGCTATAGCTGGCTGGATTATGACGTCACCCGTAAGGTTCAGATCGGACCTGCTACCCACACCCACAACGGTACTCCAGAAGGGCACAACCTCACGATGGCCCTTAACACAGGTTATGAGTTCGACAATGTGGGCGATTTGCGACATGGGCCGCTGGCCGCAATCATCTGGCAGCGGGTGGAGTTAGATGACTATGTCGAGAGCAATAAAAGCTTCACCGCCATGGGCTATTACGATCAAAAGGTTGACTCGACCGTGGGTCGAATTGGTTGGCAGGCCCGTCTACGAGCAAGTCGTTTTGAGCCTTATGCACAGATCACCTACGATCAGGCGTTTGAAGGCAGCAAGCAGGCCAACGCATGGCTGCAAACCGTACCTGGAGCTGGCCCGTATCGGGTGCCGGGGCTGGAGTTCGACCGTTACTACGTGACTGCGCTGCTGGGGGTGCGGGTAGTGTTAGGCGATGTGAGCGCCAGTGTCGGAGTTACAACGACCACCCTGCAGAGGGAGGCCCAGGACGCCAGCTTGTTTGCGAGTTTCAGTGGCAGCTTTTGAGCGATGAGTGGACAGTCTGCATCTAGTGTGGTGTTTCACAAATACCGCTGAAAATCTGAGCTAGGCTCTGTGGAAGCCAACTCTCCAAGGGCATCGACATGGGCCGACCAGCAACCGTCATTACCCTTTCCGA